>JAHDIA010000612.1 GCA_020631035.1 Chitinophagales bacterium
GTGTTCCATAAATACTTTGAATACTCCAAAGAGCTAGAAAAAAGATACCAAAGCTTGCTACTGACAGTAAACTAATAAAGCCCAACTCTCTAAAAAAACGCTCAATGAATTTTGTATTCCAAGGAAATCTGTAATTGAGTCTTTCTACAAGGTCTCGTATTTGTTTGTGGAATAAGAAAAAAAACAAAATAGCAATCCCAAGTCCTACCAATTCCTCTACGACAAAGACAATGCCTTGACGAGGATTGAATAAGTTAATGACACCCAATGAAAATGCCAAGAGAACAGCTAATAGTAAAAAGGTAAAGGTTCGATTCATACACCTTTGTTTGAATTACAAATCTAGGTTTTGTTGGCTATGTATTGCTACTTATTGGGTGAAAATTGATACAAAAATGCATTTATATTGGGTTTTTTGCCTAAACTAAAATGCTAAATGGGGTAATTTGGCGGTTGAATTGGGGAATCTGGAACATAAGTTATAGGTCTGTATGTTGTTTTAATGACAGTTTACGGAGGTAAAATGATAAAAACACAATAATGAGCAAAGTACGGAATAGAGGCAAACAGTCCAAAGACGATGAGCTGTTTGGTCCCAAATGGCACAACACTTTTAAGGAGGCGGTGGATGATTTGGGTTTTTTGCTCAGTCGGGGCTATGGTGAATCTTCTGCTTTGCAATTGGTGGGCAATCGCTACAGCTTGAATGTTCGACAGCGCAAAGCATTGGGGCGAATGAGCGAAGCTGATACAAATATCGAGGCTAGAAGCAAGAAAGCTTTACAAGCTGAACAATTGGTCAATCAAGCAGTCGCCATTGATGGGTTTAATTTGTTGATACTGCTGGAGAGTGCTTTGTCGGGTGCGTATGTTTTCAAATGTCGAGACGGGAATTATCGGGATATATCGAGTGTCCACGGTTCTTACAAAAGAGTGGTCAAAACAGAGGAAGCCATTCACATTGTAGGAAAAAGCTTAGAAGCATTACAAGTACAAAAAGTGCATTGGTTTTTTGATTCGCCCGTTTCCAATAGTGGACGCCTAAAGGTATTGCTATACGAAATTGCTGAGGCAAAAAATTGGCCCTGGACGATAGATTTAACTTTTAATCCTGACAAAGATTTGGCGGTGAGTGAAGACATCGTCATTTCCTCAGACGGTTGGGTCTTGGATGAATGCCAAGGCTGGTTCAATATGGGAGCGTATTTGTTTGAGGAATATGGTTTGGAGGGGAATTTGTTTGTTGGTTGATTTTTCAACGAAATAGGCTATTTCACAAACAACACAATGACTGTCCTAACTAAAGTAGAAGCAAATTACTACAATAGTTTATTTCACAAAAAATATAACTATTGGTTTAATTCGTAAGTAATTGATAGTATAAACAAAGCATTTTTTGCTTGTTTAAGGCAAAGGTTCTCGACTTTAGCCTTAGCTAAAAGAGAGGTTCTTTAACGCAGAACAGGTGAAAAAGACGACGTTTAAACTGTCAAGGATTTATGGTTTGAACCACTATTTAGCTTAAAAAGCACTTCCCATATTAAATGGAAAGTGCTTTAATTTTGTTCTTTTAAAAAAGATTACCAAGAACCAACATTGTCTATATCAACAATTGATGTAGTATTTCCCTCTTCACCATTCTCAGATGTAAGGAAAATGTAGATTATCTCTTGAGGAGTAGCACCACCATTGGTTTTTCCTTGTTGTTTCTGAGGTAATTCTGCTACTTTTGAATCTTTCTTGAAGTTTTCTAACATTGAATTTTTCATAATCAAAAATGTTTTAAAAAAAAGTTATAGAATAAATATTATTGAACAGTATACTGTTTTAATCATCATCATCATCCGAGGCTGACGAAACCTTTGCAGAGCCTCTCCTACCACAAATCTTATTGTTTTGTTTTTTAGAGAGTTTAATCACTTTTTTGTCCGTTTTAAACTTTGTTAAGTTTGATTTTTTCATAGTGGAATGTTTCGTTGTTTTTTCCTATTTTGCACCTTGCTAAACTTGATTTTCTCATAGTTTAAAAGGTTTTTAATAACATAAGGGACTGTCTTAAATTATTACCCAAATATAAAGGAGAAAGCTATGGCAGGACAAATATAAATTAAGGTCTTTTACGTCTATTTATAAATCACATTAGCAATTCGATTTCCTTTCAAAAAATTGATAATCAAATCTTTGAGAACCTTTTTCCAGATTTCAAATTACGTATTTAAAATGGGGTTTTTAATATGCTTATTACTTGATAAAGAGAGAAAAGAGAGAAAAACTAGTGTAAAAGAGCATTGTTCTAAATCAATTCACAATTCCTTACTCCTATACAAATGCTCAATGCTTGACAAATTGACCAATTTTAAAACAATGCGTAAAAGAATAAACAATTGCCCAAACACAAACAAAAGAAGAATACTGCCCATCGAATTGCCGCCCAAAAATTGTTGGAAAAAATAATAGCCACCAAGACACAAAGCAAAGATCAATAAATTTAACAAATACAAAGGCAAACTTAAATACAAATACCGCAACACAAATCTCAATCCTTGAAAAAAGGCTTTGCCCAACAATCTATTTTGCAAATAGGACAAATGAATTTTGACATAATCGTGAAGCATAAATAAAAAGATACCTACCGTCAACAAAATCGGAAAAAGCATTTTAAAACTTCGGATCAATTGGGCGTCGCTCTCTACCTCAAAAATATTGAGGCCATTGTTTATCCAACTGTAAAAAGTAAAAAAGGCAAAGGCTACCAAGGCATAAACAAGCAAGAAATAAACCGTCAGTCGAAGCAATCGCCAAAAGTATCGAACACACCCCAACCAAAAAATTGAACGATCGGGCAACTGATTGTGTTCGGGTGCTTGCTTGATGACCGCCAATATACCGCCCATCAGAAAAACAGAAAACAACAAATACATTCCCAAAACCACAAAGGAAGTGCTAAAGATGGGCGACAAAGCAATACCATAATTGTTCAATACATCATTAACCAAGGTATAATCGAAATCGCCTAGACTTTGTTGTAGATTGAGGGAATTGCCCAAGGTAGTGGTCAAAAAACTATTGAGCGGATACAAAGCAAGCAAGGCAAACAAAAAATTGGCGAGGTACAGCAATAGCCATAGCCTTGGTTTACTCAAAACCAATTTCCACGCCTTCGTATATGATTGGAGTATACTCAAAGTTTAAATTTATACTTGAAAACTATTTAATTAATGATTTAAAGGTGACACCTTTCTTTTTCTAAAAATAATTAGCCATTAAGTATAATAATCTTATACCAATGCTGCCAAGCTCTGCATAATGTTTTGCAATGCCAACATAAATCGGGTCAAATATTTTCTAATGCCTGTTTGATTTACTTCTACAGTCAAACTATTATTGATAAAATTTTTGTCGATGTAAATTTTGCGTTCGGGATCAATCTCTACACTCACAATTTTGCTCTCTCCCACATACCTAAACTCTTTGCTCTGCTCTAGCCCACTCCACTGCTCCATCACACTTCGTCCATCCTCAAAATTGACAACAACATCCACAGGCAATTGAATGCCTCCCACTCTATTCAGAATCACCCTCGATTCAATCTGTCCTTCACTCCCGTCCGTCACCGACTCGCAATTGTTTGCATCACCATAAAAACCCATATTGGCTCTTCGCTCGTAATTGTCAATCGACGCCACTTTGTAATCGCATAAGTCGGTTCCATACAAAACCTGTTCAAAATACCAATCCAGGGTCTCCCCAAACTGATTGCCATGTCTCTTGGGAACAATCTCATTGACCACATCAATAAAATCTTGTCGGCAAGGATGTTTGAACTTCCATCTTTCGTAATAGGTTCGCATAATTTCGTCCATCGTTTCCAAGCCCACTATGCCTTCCAATGTTCGCAACCAAACGGCTGTCTTATTGTAAGAGATGGGACCATAACCACCGTGCTTAAATTCCCAACTCCACAAATCATTCGACGCAATTTGCGGATTGTCCATTGCAAAAAACTCTGCTCGGTTAAATTCAACATTGCCCGACTGAATGCCCCAAACATCAATGGTTGCCGTTTTCTCCCCATACAAATGGTCCAAAATAC
>JAHDIA010000613.1 GCA_020631035.1 Chitinophagales bacterium
TCGCCAATTAATTGGCGAGCGTTTTTTTTTCTACTAAAACGTACTCTCCAATCTATTCGACACACCTTTTTAATTGCTATCAAACATATTTCCACCCGATTTTACAAATAATTAACCGATACTAATCCAAGCAAACAAAAGAGAGACAAACAACTGACAAACAACTGACAAACAACTAAAAACGCATTTAAACAAAATTAATCACACAATGCAAAATGCAAAAAACGCCAATAAAATATTTAAAAACCGTAGTTGATAGTATGTAACGTAACAAACTACTTTTGAGATATAATTAATGAAATAGGGAGCATTGATAATGGCTACCCTAAACAGCTTTAGATTTAATTATACTTTTCAAAAGCATCTATTTTTTTAACTTTAAAAACCTTTATAATGAAATTTAATCAACTATTTTCGACTATTTGCATTTTTGCACTTTTAGTATTGTGTAATGCAAACATTAATGCACAAAAAGAAACTACTGAAAACAACAATTACAAAGCAACTTACAATGAAGATTTACTTGTCAATGGGAAAATAACTGTTGTACAAAATGCTCCTCTTAAATCAGCTCTGCAAACACGTAGTGCTAGATATGGTTTTTTAATTGACAATCTCTACAACGGAACTGGGAATTCCTACTCTATAGCTTGTAGAAACAAAGATTCAGAAACCGTTTTCCAAGTAATGCACGATGGCAAAGTAAGAATTGGGGTTGTTTCTAATGGTAATATTCCCGATCCATACAAACTATTTGTTAGAGGCGGTATTTTGACAGATAAGTGTAGAGTAGCCGAATATGCTAGTGACAAATGGGCAGACTATGTCTTTGACAAAGATTACCATTTGAACAGCCTTGAAGATGTAGAAAAATTTGTAGAGACCAACCAACACTTACCAAATGTTCCTTCTGCAGAACAAGTTGGAAAAGAAGGATTCGATTTAGCCGATATGGACGCCACTCTTTTGCGTCAAATAGAAGAATTGTGGTTGCATACCATTCAAATCAATAAAGAAAAAGAGGCACTAAGAGATGAATTAGATGCATTGTACAAAAAAGTCGCTGCACTAGAAGGGCAAAAGTAATTGCCCTATACTTGTTAACCATCTTTTCTAATGTATCTAAATTTAAATCTAATGAAAAAAATAATGATTAGGGTGCTGGCGGCTCTTTCGTGCTTAGTCTATCTGTTTCTATTCCAAACACAATTGACATTTGCACAAGAAATTCCTGTATCACTCTCACTAAGAGTTGAGCACGCCGACTTAATTGTCGAAGGTAAAGTTGTCGCAAAACATTCATATTGGAATGCAGAGCAAAATCGAATATTTACTGCCAATGAAGTTGTACTCTACAAAAACTTCAAATCGACTATCAATACCGAAAAAATTACTGTCATTACAGAAGGCGGAATTGTTGGCGATAGGATGGAAGATGTGTCTCACTCTTTACAACTAGGTATGGGCGATGTTGGCTTGTTTTTCTTAGATCAAGCACCACTAAAAAAAATAAACCCACAATCTAAAATAAAGGCATCCTTGCAATTTAGTCCTATTGCTGCTACCCAATCTTTGATTCAGTACAATTTACAAGAAAACATTGCGATTGATTTCACACAGAAATTCAAGCATATTTCAAAAGCTTTGTATCCAGAGGTTACTCAATTAGTTGGGAAAGGATATAAGGAAGTCAAAAAACTCCCCATAATAGAACACAAACCAAATAATGAAAACAAATCATTCAGTTCTACTCCCATCATCCACTGTTTCTCTCCTAATATCATTAGTGCTGGAACCAATTCTGTTTTGACCATTGAGGGTGAAAACTTTGGAGTACAGGGAAGTAATTCAAAGGTCGAATTATATTATGAGTATTCTAATGGTTGGTTTCCCAATCCAGTACCTTCAGATTATATAGTAGAATGGACTGATAAAAGAATTCAAGTAGTTATACCTCTCAAATTTGGCAGTGGTACCATTCGAGTGACCAACACCACTAATGCCAATACTACCTCCACCGAGGAATTGACCATTAATTTTTCACGTTCAATGACATCTTCTGCAAACAACCCAATACCTGCTGAAACTATGTTGATAGGTGATGATGGAAATGGTGGATATGCATTTAAATACAACACCAATACAAACAATGGAGGAATAAATTTTAATACTTCAAGTGCCAAATCTCCATTTGAAAGAGCATTAACGACTGCTCAAGAAAAATATGGTTCTAATTTTTATATGGATGGAACAACTTCTATTAATACAGCTGAAGATGATGGAATTAATGTTGTAACTTTTGACAATGATTTAAACCCTTTGTCTCCCCTTGGAAGAACCTATACTCGTTCAACTAAGTGTAATAGTAATGATATTTACTGGGAAGCTAGAGAAATCGACATTATATTTAGGCAGAACTTGCCTAATCATCCAAATGGTACAGCAATAACTTGGAATTATACCACTTCTATCCCTAATTTTTTCCAATATGATTTTGAATCTGTTGCATTACATGAACTTAGCCATGCAGTCCAACTCAATCATATCAATGAAACAGATGCTGTTCTATATCCAACTATAGCAAATGGTCAATACAAAAGAGAAGCATTAGAATGTTACGAAATCCTGGGAGCAAACTATGTAAATAATGAATCACAGGAGTTCATGCCTTTTTGTTCTGGTCATTCACTCTACACCCTACATCCCAACTTCCAAGGCTATCCCGACTACAGTTCCTGTCCAGTAGCGAGTGTTTGTGAACCCGATTGTTTCAATCATACTTTTGCCGAAACGCATACCTCTTATGCTCAAAGCAATTTACACTATAGTGCCCCTGTTAGTATTTCGTCTCAAGCGACCATTCAAGATGGATCGACTGTTACCTATGATGCAGGACAATGTGTAGATTTGGAAGATGGCTTTTTGGCAGATTCGGGAAGTGATTTTATTGCTCAAATTGAAGGTTGTGCCATTGTCAATACCAGTACCAAAAATGATGTTGAGGAAGCTGTCAGTCCACTCTCAACCAACATTGAACAGCTATCTCTTCAAATTGCGCCCAACCCTAGTCACGATAATGTTCAAATTACTTATGCTATTGCTGAAGACAGTCCTGTAAGCATAGAAATTTATAGTGTTAGCGGTAAACTTGAAAAAGTGATTGTAGACCAAAGTTTCCACCAAATAGGAAAATACAATCAAAAAATTAATGTTTCTGATTTGAACGACGGTATATATGTGATACATATTTATACCCAAAACAGTCAATTAAGTCAGAAGTTGATTAAGCTCTAATATAGTGCCTTTATATAAATCATTTTACGATTAAATTTTTATTGTTGTAAATAATTTATTAGAGCGTGGCGTATGGGGATGGATAAACGCATAGTACTGACTAAGCATAAAGAGTAAACCAGACTGCACCGGTCTGAAACGAGGAGAGTCGCCCCAAAAAACCAACACATTATTTATCAATAACCATTTGTTTTTAGTAAAAAAACCGCTCGTCAATTAATTGACGAGCGGTTTTTTTATTATTTGACTCTCACATTTCCTTCATAAATAACTGGACAATCGCCAAATTCAAATCTCACACAAAAACACACCCAAGAAAAACAAAATCAACACTTTAAATATCTACAAAAACATATTAATAGATTTGTTTTTATATTTCCTCAACTAGACAAACCCAATACAATTGTAATTTCTCCACTACAATTGCCACTTTATTTTTGCACTATATTTTTAAACTTTATCTAACAATAAGCAAGAAATTGATTAAGCTCTGATGATTTTTAAGAGATTAAATTTAAACGTGATGATGTCAAGATTTTGATCTAAATGTGATGGTATTAAGAGTTTGATCTAAATGTGATGATGTTAAGAGATCATTTCTGTTACATACCATAATGCTCTTGTTCCCGCTAAGTAGCTCATCCTCCTTTTGAGATAGCTGCTTGGCGGATTTTTTATTTTGAACGGAACGTGGATTTTTCAAACCTTCGAAACTCCCTGCTTTTCATTCCAAGCCTTAGGGTAGCCGCAAGGGCTACCCGTACAGGGCTTTCCATTGCAATC
>JAHDIA010000614.1 GCA_020631035.1 Chitinophagales bacterium
TTGATTTAAATTTAAAAAATAATGGTTCTTTGAAAATTTTTGGAGAGTAATTCTTAAATAAATAGTAGGGAGCCGCAGGCGACTGGATAGCTTGTTTAAGAATTGTCTCTCTTGCACAAAAATTTTAAAAGGACAAAAAAATAATACAATGCAATTTTACAAATTAAAAGTTGCCAGCATTGAGCGACCCATAAAAGAAGCGGTGAGCATTGGTTTTGACTTGCCCAATGAGCTATGTGATAAATTTAATTATTATCCAGGGCAGCATTTAATTATTAAATTAAATATTGAAGGGAAAGAAGTGCGTAGAAGCTATTCACTCAATAGTTGCCCACACAAGAATGAAAGACTACAAATAACCGTTAAGCGAGTCAAAAATGGTTTGGTTTCCAATTATCTCAACGATCAATTGAGAGTGGGAGAGGAGTTAGCAGTGATGGAACCTCAAGGACGATTTTATGCAGACATACAAGCCGATGCTTACAAAACGTATTTTCTATTTGCGGCAGGAAGTGGCATTACGCCCATCATCTCAATTTTAAAATCAGTCTTATGTGTCTCGCCTTATAGTGCAATCAATTTGTTTTATGGCAATAGCAATCAAGATTCCATTATATTTAAAAAAGAATTGGCTGAACTAGCAGAGCAATATCCCAAAAGATTGAATGTAGTACATACCTTGAGTAGCCCAAAGGTGTGGACAACTTGGGAGCAGTGGCAAGGACGCAAGGGGCGCATTGACGAAGAAGCGGTAGAATGGTTTATCACCAATCACCCACCGATTGCCCAAAATACAGAATATTATATTTGCGGTCCAGGTGCGATGAATGTAAGTGTCAAAAAAACTTTGACGGCTTTGGGTATTCCCAAAGAGTTGATTTACATTGAACAATTTGGGGGCAAAATTGCTGAGTTTGACAAAGAGATAATAGCAGTGGACAACGCACAAATAAAAGTAAATTTAAACGGACAAGTACACAGCTTAACTGTTCCACAAGGTCAAACCATATTGCAAACACTCAAAACGGCAAAATTGGAACCACCTTATTCTTGCGAGAGCGGCGTATGTGGTACTTGCGTGGCGAAAATTACCAAAGGCAAAGCCGAAATGAAATCGTGTATGGCATTGGACGAAAAAGATGTGGAGGTAGGATGGGTATTGACGTGTCAAGCTTTACCCACGACAGCAGAAGTTGATTTGAAATTTTAAATGAGTTATAATTGCTGTGGAAGATTGTTTAATTATTGGGCAACGTACATTTTTCATGGCTACATAATGGTCAGGTTAGCCAATCCCGATTTTATCGGAACTCATCCTACACTTCGTCAAAACCAATAAAAAAGCCCTCTATACACAGCAAGCTGTATACAGAGGGTTTCATTATTAAAGAAGTGGGCAAATTTTAATGACTAATAAGAATTTTTTGACGATGTATTACTCCATTATTAGTTGCCACTTCGATAAAATAAATGCCATTTGCCAAATGAGAAACGTTTAACTTACTTTCGGTAGGTTCGTGGAGTTGTTGAATCAGCTTGCCATTGGCATTTGTCAAGACAAGGTAATCAAGGGGCTGTTCACTTTGGATGTATAGGAAGTCTCTTACAGGATTAGGATATACATTAAGGTCATCAAAAAGGTCAGGCGAGAGTGTGGTCTCTGCCAATGTTTCGACCACACTTACTTCCGATTCATCCTCCGTTAAGCTTTCCAAATTTCCGTTTCCATTTAGCATTTTGCCATTATATACACGCAATTTTATAATGTCTTCAAATTCTGTTTTGCCATCTAGATTGTCAATTTCTGCAATGATGCCCAATACAGGACCCCAACCATTGGCACTGTTTTGGTCAATTCGAGTGTAGGCAATGTCCAATAGGTTTACCTCAGAACTGTGTACCAAATGGATGGTATTGTTTTCATCGCCCATCCAAGAACTGGGGAACACCACCCGAATGTTAGAGGTATCAATAAAAAGGGAATCAAATTCTAAAGAAAATGCCAAACCATATACATCAACGGGTTTGTCCATACTGCCCAAGACAACTTCTACCAATAAGCTATCGCCGACCGCTACGCTTGATTGGTTGATTTGTAAACTGATGGGAATATCGGCAACAGTTGTTTCGTCTGTTTTGTTGACCACAAAACTGTAGTTTTGCTCCAAAACATTTACATCTGCATATTCTACTATTCCATCTCCATTACAATCAGCATGTTTGTAGTTGAGAGTATCTCCAAAGCTTTGTTGTATCCAGTCCTCAGCATATTGGGGAGACCAATCGGTTGAGGCATACGGTCTGGCTATTCCCATACTATTAAACGCCCAGCCAATGTTTAAAAGATCAAAGTTGTTAGCGACTCCATCATGGTTGGCATCTCCTGGCCATACACAATCTCCACTACAATCTTTAAACACTACATTCAAGCTGGAAGAATTATTGTCATCACAGTACTCTTCAAAGTCGTTATCAGAGTCGAGTACAAGTGTAAACGTATGTTCACCTACAATGTAATTGTCTAAATCTAAAGGAACATTGACGGTGAAGGTATTCAGTGGTAATACCAGGTTGTTTTCATAAATAGTAATATTAGCACCTTCGGGAGTTGATTGGTGTATTTGTACATTGAGGGTGCCTTCTGCTTTTTTTGCTCTACTATCCAATATTAGATCAAAAGCTAATTCGTCTACTCCTGGCGTGATACTATCTACATCAGTAACAAATGACTCTATGTGAAAATCATATCGTTTGAAATGTTGTATTTGAGTAGCAGGATCACCTGCTAGGGTAAATTCGTTGGAAATGGCATGTATGACCAAGTCAGACGGATCATAAATAGTCTCAATGGTACGTTTGAGACTACTGCCAATTGGACTACCATACTCAGAACAACTAATGTCCTCTATAAAAACATCAGAAAAAATTTGAATAAAAGTAGGGTAGCTCAAAGCAACAGGAGCCAAATAGGCTATGGCACCATTGGGAGCCATTACAAAATCTTCTGCCATACAACTTTCTTCAACAAAATCATTGATCTTTCCTACCAGACTAGAATTGCAAAATATAAAAGGATATTTGCCTGCATTGTCATAGTTTTCAGGACCTTGAACATCGAATTGCCAGTATTGAGTATGTGGAGAAGAATAGCCCAAATAATTGATCATTGCCAAACCATCTTCTAAGTACAATTCAAAATCTGGATTGGGATTGTGTGAATTGATGTTGATCGGTGGACCAAAATCATCCGTCAACAAAAGTGTATTGTAGTCGCTACACTCTTCTAAATAAGGTAAAAAGGTGGTTAAGTCTTCGGCAAACAAATTGGTTTCATTGTTGCCCCAGCCTTTGGCGATTTGTAGTACTTGCTTAAACCAGTCTGCGTTTTCTAAATTGTTGCAATCCAAATTGGATTCCAAACCTTCGTGTTCTATGAGTTTATCAAGATAGTTTTTTAATTGTTCGCTATTTCTTGCAGGCACTCGACCAATCGCCAATTGAGGACGATAGTCACCAAAATCTCTACAAGCCAACAAATTGTCCGAAGCAATATTGCCATACGAAGGAACAAGGCAAGACCTAAAGGCCAAAGAGTCATTGCGCAATTTGTCATAACGAATGCCTTTGCCCAATAAATTCAAGAACTTAGGTCCATCACTGCCCCATTCATCTATACCATAATTGACAAAATTGCGAATCGCTAGTGGATGCTTGGGAATTCCCCAAGCAAATTGCTCATACAATTCCTCAATATTGACCACAACAACATCAAACTCACCACCATTGGTGCTTTCCCGATAATCTTTGTAACGCATAACTTGATCCATTGGGCCATTTCGTAGACTGTCTGAAGCAATAATGACGTAATCTCCTTGATTGTTGGATTTCGAAAAATCTTTAAACTGTTTTGGGTGAATTTCTTGAATCAAAGAAGCGGAGTCTGTATTGGCCAAAAAGAACCGACGGTCTGTGAAATTGGCTTGTTGTTCAACATAAAACTTGTACAAAGAATCATCTACTTCGGGTACAATGCGTTTGAGTGTTGTTAGGTCATATAAAACGGGCG
>JAHDIA010000615.1 GCA_020631035.1 Chitinophagales bacterium
CATATCTTCTTTAAAAAAGACGCTATAAAAAAAGACGCCATAAATGGCGTCTCTACAGTGAGATTTTATTTTAATAGAATTTTCTCTGTGCGCAATTTATCGTCTTTGTCCTTGATTTTTACAATGTACAAGCCATTGTTCAAATCGTCTCTATGCAATTGGTATTGATTGGTATTGACACCTTTTACTTCTCTCACCAATTTGCCTGCTAGGTCAAATACTTGAATGCTCTGAATTTGATTTTCTGCCAAGCGAATGTTGATGATGTCTGTAGTAGGATTGGGTGCAATCAATAAATTTTCTGGGGTAATTTCTGCAAGACCTGTAAATTCAAATTGTTCTTGCCCTGCTAGGTTTAGTGCTACAACTGAGCGGGGCGCAAAAAATCCAATGAGGGTGTCGATGTAGGCATTGGCTTTGGCTCTCGACATATCTGGATTATGTGTAAACATATTGGGATACAAAGCACAAAACTGCTCAGGTACATTAGGGCTTGTACAGTCTATGTACTCATACTCACATATAAATTCAGCAAAATTGGGATTGTGCTCACAACTCCAAAGCAAAGAGTCCACAAAATTCCAAGGACCAGATTCACTTATAGTATCATTGGGTCGAATGAGTGGGAACAAATGGGCATAATTTGCTTCCTCCACAATTTCATCTTCTATAATTTTGTCTACCGCCCTTTCAGCAGCTTCTGTATAAGCATCTGCAAAAACTCTATTGTTCAAGATGTCATTGACGCCTAAGTCATTGGCAAGCGGCATATAATTTGCGGGACCATCTACAATAAATGGCTCGACAAGAGGTGGAAAAATGACTTCTTGGTCTTTGTCAAAAAAGGCAAACGGGTCTTCTGGTAAGTGAGCTGAAATCATAGGAACACTCTCATTGTCTATCCATTCTCCACTAAGCAATGCCCCCCCAAAACTAAATGCCAATTGGAAATTAGAGGAATAGCCTATGTGATTGGGAATATTGTAAAGAACCAATGGAAGTAATTCTCCTGGGGTCATATCATAATATGTTGTGTCAGTTGGATTGGGATAACCTGTACCATCTATATTCCCCAGTTCCATAGGATCAATATACGGCTCTCCTTCACCATCAATTAAATCACTTACGCCTAATTCTTCTAATTTACTTAGAGTTGCTCCACCTAGTGCAATGTATCCTCCCGTTCCTTGACCCAAGACGACAATTTTGGCAGGCTCAATACCATAGGGGTTTTCATCTTCAGCTACTGTTTTGTGGAAGTAGCGAATACAGGTTCGCAAGTCTTGAATGCTACGATACATAGCTTGTACCAAACTTCTTATTCTCCAACCCGATTCAGTAGAAGCAGTGGGATTCCAGCCTTTACGATAATTCATTGCAACAGCCACATAGCCCATCTTTGCCAATCTTGTACAAACTTCTACAACTGTATAGTCTTGTGTAGAACCGATAGGCGTACTGTTGGCGATAGAAGGTAAGAGACTCCCTGTATGTAAATAAATGGCAATAGGTCGCTCAGTAAAATCATCTCCCATTGGTTGGTATACATCCATTGTTAGGTCAATGGGTTCTGGGAAGCCACCTATAAGAGTTGGTAAAATAGTTACATTCTCTCCAAATACCACATCTTTTTCAACTGTAAATGAATCAAAGACTTCTTCCAAATATCTTTGTCCAAATATGTTGATATTGCCTATAAGTAAGGCAATTAAACACAAAAATAGTGTTTGAGTTTTCATAAGAATTTATTTTCAAATTAAACAAGCATGTAAATCCCCATCCCAGCTATATTAATCGAAAATAAAAAGGGCAGTGCTTGTCAAAGCACTACCCTTATCTTTTTAAGTATTGAAATCAAATGTTCAACACTTTTATTTTAGTAAGATTTTCTCTACCCCAATTTTTCCTTCCTTGTCTCTGATTTGTATAATGTACAAACCATTGCTTATATCTTCTCTATGTAATTGGTACTGAGTAGCATTTACAGCACGTACTTCTTTGACCAATTTTCCTGCTAGGTCAAATAGACGAATAGAATGAATTTGATTGTCCGCTAAATTGATGTTGACAACATCAGTAGCAGGATTTGGAGCGACCAACATATTTTCAGGAGCAATGTCTTCCAAACCAGTCATCCAAAATTGCTCTTCTCCTTCTAATCCTAGTGCCACAACAGAACGAGGGGCAAAGAATCCGATAAGTGTATCAATGTATGCATCTGCTTTTGCTTTAGACATATCAGGATTGTTGTCTAACATACCAGGATACAAATCGCAGTAACCTTGTGTTTCTGGATCATCACATCCAAACTGAGCACAAAGAAAATCAGGTAAACCAGGATTTTGCTCACAACTCCAAAAAGCAGGGTCGGTAAAATCCCAAGGTCCCGCTTCGTCTATACCATCATCAGGTCTAATCAAAGGAAATAGGTGTGTATAGTCCGCATCTGGAACAATGTTATCTTCTACGATTTTGACTGCTGCGCTTTCTGCTGCTTCTGTATAAGCATCTCCAAAAACTCTATTGTTTAATACATCATTTGCCCCTGCTGCATTGGCGGCAGGAATAAATCCAGCAGGACCATCTACAGTAATGACAAACTCCCCTGTAATAGGTACAATAACGTTTCCATTCTCTTGGAAAGGAGCAAACGGATCTTCTGGTACGTGTGCAGAAATCATAGGAACAGAGTTTTCATCAATCCAATCTGTACTAGCCAATGCTCCACCAAAATTGTATGCCAATTGAAAATCTGATGGATACTCTACGTGATTAGGGATATTGAAAGGAATAGAGATGCCTATATCTGTTCCTAAGATATCAGAAGAATAAGTTGTATCCATAGGGTTGGGATAACCCGTACCATCTACATTACCAAATACCATAGGGTCAACATAAGGCAATGCTTGAGGATCTAAAAGATCGGGAAGCTCTAACTCACTCACTTTATCCAAAGCAGCTGCACCCAAGGCAATGTATCCACCCGTTCCCTGTCCCAAAACAGCGATTTGGTCAGCGTTTACTCTGTAAGGATTGTCCTCTTCTGCTACTGTTTTGTGAAAATAACGAATACATGTTTTCAAATCTTGAATACCACGGTAAGCAGCTTGTAGCAAACTTCTTGTTCTCCAATTTGATTCGGTAGAAGCGGTAGGATTCCACCCCTGACGATAAGAAATGGCAACTGCAACATAGCCCATTTTTGCCAACCTTGTACAAGTTTCAACTACAGTATAATCTCCTTTAGAACCTGTAATAGAACCATTGGCAACAGCAGGAATAAAACTTCCCGTGTGTAAATACATCGCAATAGGTCTATCACTAACCGTATCTCCTTCAGGATGGTAAATATCCATCACAAGGGGATCTATAGAAGGAAAGCCCCCAACAAGAGCTGGTAAAATGGTTACATTTTCTCCAAATGGTATATTTTCCTCCACGGTCACCTCCGCAAAAACCTCATCAAGGTATCTTTCTTGCCCAAACACATTGGCATTGCCAATGCAAAAGGCAAGTAAACAAAATAGTAGTAATTTTCTTTTCATAAAATTGCTTTTTTATATTTATTGTATAATTTTCTAATTAATCAAAGATCATCAAATTGCCAGTTAATGGAGATATAAGCCATACGGCCTATTCTTGGTCCTCCATATACTTGGAATTGTTTGTTATTTAAAATATTAGACGCTCCTAATTTAAAGACGATGCTAGGCTTCAATATTTTATAGTTAACTTGACCATCTAGCAATGAGTAAGAAGGAATGGTTCCTGTAAATTGCGGTGAACCTTCAAACAAGAAGCTATCTACCCATTTGTAATTGAAGTTAAAGCCCCAATTCTTTAAAGTCAAGTTGCCTATGTTCATCACAATGTCTCTACCATTGATACCGATGTTGAATTTATGTTCTGGCGTATTAAATGCTGGAACAATGGGATCATTGACATCTGAGGTTAATTTGTTCCAGGAGTAATTTCCTGTCAGGGCATAAAACTTACCCAAATAATAATTTAAACCTACAGAAAAACCTTGTGTGGTTACACGTTCAGAAGCATT
>JAHDIA010000616.1 GCA_020631035.1 Chitinophagales bacterium
GTTTGTAGGCATTATTTTCTGCCATTCACCTTTGGCATCTTTGTACTTCATTGGCAAATCAAAACCTTCCACATCACTTAGCCAACGGTAAGATAAAATGGTGTGTTTTTTGCCTTTAGCCTTCTTTTTAAATTCTAACTTTGGAAGGGAGGGATAGCGCAAGTACTGATCGAATAATTTATCCAACTTCATACCAGACTTTGTATTAATATACTCTATAATATCTTCTGTTGTTACAATTGAGTGACGATAATCTACATTCAATCCCAAAATAATGTCCCACCAAACCTCGTCATTGCCAATGGTATGACGAAGTGTATTTAAAAACAAGGAACCTTTGCTATACATATCGCCACTACCCTCTTCATTTACCCCATAAGGACCAATGATGGCTTCTTCGTTGCCAATCCAAGGTTTTTTGTCGTTGATGTATCCAATGGCTTTTTCATAACCTTCAGTACACTCTACAAAAATGGCTTCTGAATATGTACAAAAACCTTCGTGTATCCACATATCAGCAATGTCAAATGAGGTCAGGTTGTTGCCCCACCATTCGTGCCCTGCTTCGTGAATGACGATGTAGTCAAACTCTAAACCAGAGGTAAAACGGGTGTTGCCTGCATAGCCTGGTTTGTACTCATTACCATAAGCAATGGCACTTTGGTGCTCCATTCCCAAATATGGGGTTTCAACCAATGCAAAACCATCGTCCCAAAATGGATATTTACCCAAGTGTTTGGTAAAACACTTCATCATACGGTCCATATCTTTGCCAAAGTGTTCGATGGCTTTTTCACGATTGTCTTTCAATACATAATAATCAATGTCCAATGTATCGCCTTCGTGTACAAAGTGTTCGTCAATGTGGGTGTAATCGCCAATATTGACCGAAACATTGTAATTGTTAATGGGATAACTGACAAACCAATCGTAGCGCATATAATCGCCTTCTTCTTTCTTCTTGTCAACCAAGTTTCCATTGCCTACAAACATCAATTCAGAGGGAACCGCCACACTAAACAACACACTGTCTGGCTCATCGCTTTGGTGGTCCTTGTTCGGATACCAGCAGCTTGCGCCCAATCCCTGACAAGCGACGCCTATCCAATCTTTGTCATTCTTGTCTTTTTGCCAAACAAATCCACCATCCCAAGGTGCTTTTTTGGCAACAATTGGATTGCCTGAATAATGGAATCGAAGGTTTTTCTTCGTTCCTTTTTTGAGTTTCTTCTTGGGCATATCAATAAATACCGCATTGTATTCTCTTTTGAAATCCAGTTTTTTACCATCAAAAACGATGCTATCTACTTGCATATTCTCAAACAAGTCAATTTGCATCACCTTATTGGGTCGGAGTACTTCAAATTGAATATCATTGTAGCCCGAAATGTATTTTTTGTCTGGTTCGACTTTGAGTTGTAAGTTGTAAAACGTTACATCAAACCAGTCCCTTTCGGGGCCTAGCGTACCTCTCAAAGTATCAGCTTTGGTAAAAACCTTCTTGCCATCCATCAATTGGGCATTGAGGCTAGTTCCCAAAACAGAAAAAGCAAAAATCAGCAATAAAATATTTCTCATTGTATGGGTTTTGATCATTTAAAAGTTTTCAATTATTGCAATTTGACAAATATATGAATAAATGGTTGAAAAAATTGTGAATTGTAAGTGGTGAGTTGTGAATTGGCGTCCATTTTGCCCAATTTTTGTGTTTAAATGCCCAAACCTTTCTCAATCAGATAATTGTAAAAATTAGGATGGAATGTTGAGGGCTTCGTTTGCAAGCTGTCTCCCAGCTATTCGCTTTTGCTCCTCGTTTAAGGCAGGCACAATCCCGATGGTCCAATGGTATTTATGTCAAAAAATCCTAAGCCAAAGGACAATCTGGACTATACTGCGGGGCAACCGCTACTATCTGGCATAGTTTCGCGTCTTTTGGCCCTTCGTCGCATACATCAACTCACAATTATTTTGCGTAGGACGTTGCGGGAGGATGAACGCTTGTATCCCGATGAAATCGGGACGTTGGCTCACCAGTACTGCCGTAGCCTCAAAGCCAGTCACGCTGCACCATAAAAAAATAGATATGTGATAATGTAGCGATTTAATTGGCTGTTCAAACTATCTTTGGTTAATTTGTAAGTTGAATATAAGATAAAAGTCACTAAAACCAAAGATTGTTCATGATTACAGCTTCTGTTGTCATTGTTGTACTCATTTGCTTTGCGGCAATTGTCTTGTTCATCACAGAGTTATTACCTGTGGATGTAACGGCAATGTTGGTGATGGTAGCATTGATGTTGTTTGGGATAGTGACGCCTCAAGAGGGACTTTCGGGTTTTAGCAATGTGGGAACAATTTCAGTTTTTGCCCTTTTGGTTTTGAGCATTGGCCTGGAAAGTACAGGAGCCATCAATTATTTGGTCAATCGCATAGAAGGCTATGCTAGTGATAGCGAACTAAAAACCATCATTGCTATTTCGCTTTTGGTGGGCATTAGTTCTGCTTTTTTGAACAATACCGCCATCGTTGCCATTATGTTGCCCATTACAGTTCGTCTAGCCAATGTATCCAAGCTGAGTGTTTCCAAATTGTTGATGCCAATGTCTTTTGCTGCTATGGCTGGTGGTTGCATTACCATCATTGGTACTTCCACCAATGTCATCATCAGTGGAATTCATGCCGAGCGATTTGGACAACCTTTTGGAGTATTTGAGTTTTCCTTATTTGGCATCATTTTGTTTATTCTTTTTTTGCTTTACATTACCCTTATCGGAAGACACTTATTACCTGGAAGCAATAAAAAAACCTCCTTAACAGAGGAATATGATTTGGACAAATACTTGGTTCAGGTAGAAGTTATGCCCAATTCTTCCTTAATTGGTAAAAAAATTACGGAGGACTTTCACCCCAAATATGGAATCAGGGTCTTGGAAATCATGCGGGGAAGTGGCACTGTTTACATTCCAAGCGATGTAGAAAAAATACAGGCTGCCGATGTAATGAACATCAAAACAACAGTCTTGAGTTTGGTTGAGGTTCAACAAAAACTAGGTTTACGCATCAAACGAAACATTACCCTAGATGACCAAGAATTGACCTCAGAGGAAGCAGTGCTTTTTGAAGCGGTTATTGGAAATAATTCTTATTTATTGGGCAAGCAGGTCAAAGATGTGGATTTTCGTCAAATGTTTGATGCCATTCCTTTGGCAGTTAGACGAAGTGGTGCTTCTGTCCCTACGAAAGTATCTGAAGTAGAAATTCAATTTGGAGATACCATTTTGTTGGAAGCCAGACGTTCTAAGCTAGAGAAGTTCTACAATTCTAGAGATTTTATTGTATTGGAGAAAGTGAAGAAACCCAACTTTAGACAGCGGCATATGATTTTGTCGGCATTGATTGTATTGGGGGTTGTGCTTACTGCCAGCACTGCTTTGTTGCCACTAGAAGTAGCAGGATTGACTGGGGTCGTTTTGTTGTTTGTGACAGGTTGTGTATCCCCTCGTTTTGTGTACCGAAAAATGGAATGGCGCATTATCTTTTTGTTGGCGGGATTGATTCCTTTGGGTGTAGCAGTCGAAAAATCAGGTTTGAGCAATGCCATTGCTGATGCTTTGTTGGTCAATTTTGGGACGCTCTCTCCTGCTTTCATCATTTCGGGCTTGTTTGCCATTACCATTTTGTTGACAAGCTTTATGTCCAACAATGCGACCGCCATTTTACTAGCTCCCATTGCCATTACCTTGGCCGAAAAATTAGGACTCGATCCCAAAGCCTTTTTGATTACAATTATGTTTGCCGCTAGTACCAGTTTTTTAACACCTATCGGATACCAAACCAATACATTGATTTATGGCCCAGGTAAATACAAATTTTGGGATTATCTCAAAGTAGGTAGTCTGTTGACCTTGCTTTTTTGGTTGGCTGCTACAATTTTGATTCCTTGGTTGTATTTATAAGAATCTGTCTAATTGGCTGCTTTTTTAGCTTCTACCTCTAACAATGTTGTATCCAAAATAGTGTCTAATACTGTATCAATGGTGTCTA
Organism: Chitinophagales bacterium; assembly: GCA_020631035.1. GTDB lineage: Bacteria > Bacteroidota > Bacteroidia > Chitinophagales > UBA2359 > JAHDGP01. Next base: position 4,045 of record JAHDIA010000616.1, read on the forward strand.
CA
>JAHDIA010000617.1 GCA_020631035.1 Chitinophagales bacterium
ATACTCAGCTTAGTTAGCAAGGGGGCGGTCCCCTTGCTCATCTGAATGTATAAGCACTAATTTTACCACTAAAAATTACCACCAATGAAACCTATTAGTCACCCCCAAAGCATTAATCCAAAATTAAAAAAAACTGATTTAAAAAAAATCTATCAAAAACTGAAAAGCACTTCTACGCCATTCAATTTTTTACACAACTTACTGACTTATTTAAGTATGGCAAATCTATTATTCAACCAACAGTTATCTTCTGGACAAAGCAAGGATGTTTGGTTTTCAATGGCTTGTACTAAAAATACCAACAAGCCTAGAAAAATTTGTTCCTTTGATAAAGGAGACATTCTATTTTTTTTACAAGATATGGAAACAGGCAATATTAGCCCATTTACCAATTATATTGGACAACACTTAATAGAGTGTACCAATTGTAGAGAACATTTAGAAGGCTATAGGATTATAATGATGAAAGAAAAATTAACTTCTGTCGAAGCCATCAAGATCTATTTAAAAGAACAAGAAATGCTTTCTCGTATGGCAATACTGACACGTTTAAATACTTTGAATCCTGAGGAGCCTTTGACTTATGATATGGATTTGTTTTCTGATATTTTTGATTAATCTCTTAATACAGCCTTTGCCATTTTACCACTTTTGCCTACAGCCCAAATTGTTTGCTTGGCGAAGCCACAAACGTAGTAGCCTTCGGTTTCTATGGCTTGCCAAGTTTTACCATTGTTGGTTGAGTAATCGCTGCCCGTTCGTCCTACAGCGATCCACAACTTTTTTGCTGGGTGGACAGCTACACACGAACGGTAGCCTTTGGGTTGTTGCGAATCTATTAATTCCCAACTCATACCTGAATCGGAACTAATGGCACAGTTGCCACTTACATTGGTCGAGTCGATATAACTGCCACCGACCAATACACCATATTGTGCATCTAAAAATGCCATCGAAAAAATGCCTTTGCCTTCACCCACAACCATAGGTGTGTCGTGAAATTCCCAAGACTGTCCATTATCGGGAGAATGCAATACTCGGCTGCTTTTGCCTCCGCCAGTAGCGACCCAAATGTGGTCTTTTTGCCACACTATTCCTGTACCACTGGCAGCATAACCCGCTTCACCTTCCAAACTTGGTGGCAACAGTTGGGCATCTACATTGGTCCAACTACTACCACCATCTTTGGTCTGTATCAACACAAATTTGCCATCAATGGGGTCGCTATAGGCCATCCCATTTTGAGCATCTTTAAAATCTAGCCCATCAAAAAATATACCTTTTTGATCGTTTTGGTACACCAATTCCCAAGAGTCTCCGCCATTTTCTGTCCGAAAAATCCTAGCTTTACCCCCCGCACTAATGACCATTGCATTGTCCGCATCAAAAGCGTGAATGTCTCTAAAGTCCAAGTCTGATGCATTGGGAATAGCCATTACTTGCCACGAATCTCCCCCATTGTCAGTACGCAACACAGTGCCCTTGGTTCCACTTGCCCAAGTTACTGCATCATCTACCACACACAATCCCCGTAAATGGGCATTGGTCACCCGATTTTGTTTTTCCCATTCTATGTTTACTTGTGCTGTCATAACTTCAATTATCAAAAAAATCCATAAAAAAACCATTGTAAAATGCTTCATACTTTTGGGTTTAGCTTTCTCAAATGTACAAATTAGAGTTTATCTTTTTCCCTGCCATCGGAACTTTATAAAACTAAACTTCCTTAGAAACAAAAATGTATCAGAATTGATACTTCTGTAAAAGAATTGTGTATTTTTAGAGAAATGAAGAAAACCTTAATGTAGTTATGATTGGTAATTTAGATAATGAAATTATATTCAAAAAGGCATTCACCAATAAAATAGTATTTACAGCCTTTGTCAAAGACATACTTGGTCTGGATATAGAAATAGGAAACATTGAAACAGAAAAAAAGTTTGAACCTAAAATTGGGTATGTAGACTTTGAATTAGACATATTTGCTGAAACAGTAGATAGGAGAATTGTTATAGAAATTCAACGAGTAGAATATGATCATCATTTTGATAGATTCCTTTATTATTTTTTAATGTTGATAGCAGAGCAGCAAAAAAAATCTAAAGAATATAATATAGAACAAACAGTCTATTTAATAGTGGTGTTGACTGCACCTTATACCATAAGTGAAAAAAATGGAAAACCAATAAAAGATGAAGTGTTACTAATCAATATCAATCCGCAAACACTTGATGGGAAACTTAGAGATTTATACGGACATCAATTTGTTTGTTTAAATCCAAATCATCCCAATAAATCAACTCCTCAGAGAATTAGAGATTGGCTTGATTTGATTTATCAATCTATTCATAGCCCAGAACGACCCAAATTGAACTTAGAAAATCAAGGAATCAAAAAAGCAGTTGAATTGATAAGCTTTGAGAATTTAACACCTGAAGAAAGGGCACAGGCTAAAAATAAAGAAGCCTCTAAAATAACAATTGCCAAGTTTCGTCAGTTAGAAAAATATGAAATTGCTCAAAATTGCATAAATGAATTAATTGCTAAGATAACCAAGTTAAGCATAACAGAAATTCAAAAATTAAGGAAGAAGGAATTGTGAAATCCAAATAGATGCACAATAAATGAAATTTGAAAATATAGATACTTGGCTTTCGCCTATTTTTTAAGTAGAAAATTGTAATTGAATTTTGCGAACTATTTTTTCATAAATATCTGGTTTAAAGCCAATTAACTTAATTATTTTCATTTGTACATCATTAATATCTGTCATTGCCACGTATGTACTAATATTTTGAACTCTCTTTATAACGACTAATGAAATTCCTGTAAATGCATTTAGCATCCTTTTTGCTGTAGGAGAGCTTGTACCCATTTTAGGGTTACCAGCATAAACATTGGTTAATTTTGCATTATCTTTTTTAAGATTTTCAGCAGCTTTGTATTCCATCATTGAAAAGGTTTTTAAGGCTATCATTAAAAGGTTAACCAAACCAATGATTCTGTTGTCCTTCTGTAAATAAATAGGCAGTAAAGGGGCTACTTTGTTTCTTAAACTATCAAATCTACTCTCAATTTTATTTTGCCCTCTATACTTCCAAACACATTGCTCTAAACTTACCTTTTCTTTTGGGGCTATACAAGCATAAACTTGCCAAGCCAATAATTTTTTCTTTTCTTCAATAACCTCTGTATTTTCCTTGATTTCAACTTGATAAGTGATGCTTTTTTTATCATAAGCTGGACGAGCTTTATGTTTTCTTATGTGCTTAATTTCTATGTTTTCTATTATTGTAACTTCTAAACAATCTTCCAATGATTTTTCACTCAGTAATTTCTGGATTCTTTGTTCTAAATCTTGCTTGTTTTCTATTCTCTTTTTTCCCTGTTTTGATTCCGCTAATTGGATTAATTCTTTTGTTACTTTTTCTATTTTAGTATCTAATTTAGCATATTGACTCTTGGCATAATTAGTTGACAAAACAAAAATTAAACGCTCTTGCCATTGATGTATTTCGCCTGTTGATTCATCTTCATATCTAACTTTTTGGCTCGTCTCAAATCCTTGACAGACTAAAGTTTTTCCATCCTTTTCTTCTTTGTAAATTGATTCAAGTTCTAAGTCGTAATGATTCAGTATCAACTCTTTACGTTTTTTATCATTCAACTGAACCTTTGACAAGGGCATCAAATAGTAATGACCTGATTTTTTAATATAACTGCGCAAAGACTTACTACCCATTTTGCTATCCCCAACCACCAATTTGGGTTCATTCTTTGCTAGGTATTGGAATAAGTCAAAACATTCTTTTATAACAGGTAGATATAAAACATCATCGGCACATTCTCCTGAAAAAACTTTATGAAATAAGGGATAGGCAAAATTATTTACTGCGTTATCCAAACTTGCTAACATCACCTTAAATTGACCGATATTAGCATGGTGCTTGTTGTGCCCTTTTTGAAATAAACCCCCTTGCTTAATTTGGTGGTAAGATTGAAAAGGAGCGGCATCCAAGCGAAGGGTTCCCAAATCTTCCAA
>JAHDIA010000618.1 GCA_020631035.1 Chitinophagales bacterium
TTAATTTTAGGTGTTGCAATATTAACTACTTTATTGTTTGCTTTTTTTAGCATCATAAAAGTCGTATCTACATTATAAGCAATTAGTAGCTCACTGTTTAATTGAAAGCATTTAATATCATTTGTATTGTACTCAAGATCATATTTTGAGCAACTAAATTTATCAGAAAAAGTTTTATAATATGAATTATCTTTTTCTTGCGTTTTGTCACAATTTGAGTAAATCCCTTGATTGTCAATTTCTAGCGAAACGGTGTCTATCAAGATTTTGAAATCATCAATGTTTTCGATGACTACTTTTTCAAATCCTTGTTTTCTATAATAAGTTTGTAAACTGTCATTTAAGGCTCTATATGCTATTCCATTTCTAATGTAAACCGCTCTAGATGACCCTGGATTTCCTTGTGGACCAATTGGTCCAGGTGTTTCAATAGACACCAATCCATTTTTTGTCCTTTGTTTCTTTTCTTTTTTAGGGTAAGTAATAGGATTTTTGACGCTTGCTATTTTTCCCAACTGCCTGCTATCTATTTCCTGCCATTTTATGATACATTTTAAACTTTTATCAGTTCTTAAAACTCTATCAAAACGCATAGTTTGATTGGGTAATAGAAAGTGATGAATCATTGTGTAATGCTCCTCTCTACAACAACCGCTATTTCTAATCCGATTTTTCTTTTTTTTATCCCACCCTCCTCTTAACTTTCTAGCGTAAGCTAACAAGTTGGGGAGTTGATTCAGAAATTCAATACTTCTTATAATGATGGCTTTGTCTTCTTGAGTATTGGTAATTGACACATAACTTTTAGTCACTGGTAATTGAGCATTTTGCAAATCAGTATCTATGACTATCTCCAGCTTTTCTTGACTAAACAGCAAGTTAGTATAACCAATTAGGATCAATAGAAGTATGGTGATTTTTTTCATTTTTTCAAGCCTTTTTATTCTTCTATTTTTTCAAGTCTGATTTTTTCTCAACCCAATCATCAACAAAATTGCCAATATTATTGATATTATTTGAAATTTTATTCTCCAGTTTCCAGTGTTGGATGCTTTGTGGCTACTTGTTGTATAAATATTTTTATTTTTTTCTCATAAAATCAAATGCGCCTTTTCGAAGTTGTACTCCATACTCTAGATAGGCTTTCATACAGGCAAGAAAGTTTGCCCATCCCGCTGAGTTCCCTAAAGCCCATTTTAAATTATCTGCATTCAATTCCTTCCCGTTTTCGTTCACTTTTACCAAAGTACTATTGTCAGCTAATTTTTCTAATCTTATCTTCACAACAGTTTCAGGGTCCCAAACAAAGGAAATAAAATGATTGGCTTCAATTTTAGTTTCTTTCACAGGGTACTCATCAGGAAATTCAGGAAATTTCCAAACTACTTCTTTTCCTGTTTCAAGTCGTCCGCTACTTTCCGAAATGAAATATTTGGTCATTATTTCTGGATTTACAATCCCTTCAAATACTTCTTCTATTGGTTTTTGAATTTGTAAAGCTGTATTGGATTCTAAGCTCATATTAAATTCATTTTAGTTATTAAATACCAAATATAAGTATTTATACCACGTATTATGTCTTTTTTGTCAAAAACGATTTAGTGAAACGAATGCTTAGAGTGTTTATAAATCAAGTAAAACGAAGCGACGGAGGACAAAGCAAACTAAGCTACGCCAGATAGAAGCACGTACCTTGTACGGCAGATAGCTGGGACACACTTTTGGACGAAGATGATGGCGTTCCGTCCCCTTTATATTAGATTGTCTAAGTATTCCATAGTTCCTTACAATTGTGATCATCACAAGCGTTTAGTGTCCGCTGTAGAATGTTTAGCCAACGTTTATAGAATGGAATATTAATTCCTTTACTACAAAATTGTGTAGCAATGTAAAGCCCCATTGGTATACACAGTTGGTAGTCTTGTATAAGGGCGTCCCACGAATAGTTGTGAATACCTCGTTCGATCAAGGCTTTGTGATAGTGCTTGAGTACTGGTATCTCCCAATCCCTCCGTGTTTCTACATCCCAATCTAAAATCATTACGTAAATTAAATCGTACAATGCTAGGTAGGTGGTTAAACTCCAGTCGAAGGGCTGGCGGTCAATGAGGTAAAGGGGGCGGTCGCCTTCCTTTGGAACAAGTATGTTGGTGTAATTGGGGTCGCCATGAATTAGTGTAAATCCATTGACATCCTTGAGGCGATTTATCAATGTGTTTGGGTGTTGAGCAAAAATCTTGTGCATCAAGTCTGGCCAGTGGGATTTAAGAGTCAGGTCGATTTTGGTTCCGTCAGCTGCTTGGAAACTTTTGTTGGCGGCTCCGAGTATATGGTCAAGACCTGGTCTGGCGATGTCAATGAAACGCTGGATGTGGGATGGGCTATGCATTTTAATCCCACCTTCAGCTAGACGTTCTGCTCCCCACCAACGGGCATGTATGATGGCAAATGCCTCAGCCAAGGCAAGTGCGTGTTCGAAAGTTGGGAATTTTTGCAAGGCGATGGTGTGGGTATCCGATAAATCATCGAGGAGTAGATGGTAGTGGTGCATTTCGGCAGAATAGACGCCATCGTAGCAGCGAACCAAGGGGGCGTCTGCTACATCAATATAATCACGTAGGTAATAGGCTAGCTCCGAGTCATCGAAATATGTTCCCTCGCCAGTGTCCGTATTTGTCATTTTAAGGAATAGCTTTGAGGGGAGCAGCCCTTGGGCGTCGTCGGAATATGTGACTGTCATACGAACATTAGATGCCCAATTGCTTTCCATTGTTGTGAAATCAATTGAGCTCACTACTCCACTGCTCAGTGCTTCACTACTGCCCAATACGGTGGTGAGCCACTCGGTCGAGATTTGTTGTTTATTGGTAATAAGAGTTGGTTGGTTGGTGTTGCAATCCTGTTTTATTGGTTTCATATTCGCCTTTAGTTTATCAAACCTGACAAGTCCTCTTTTGCCTGTCTTTTATAGGATAGAAATTCTAAATTTCCTTTAAAATCTATCTCTGGGTAAATTTCTTTTATCAAATTTAAAATATCTTGTTCAATCTGAATTAGAACATCCCACATTTTCATAGGTGGCAAATCATAAAAGCCATCGTATAACAAAGATATACTCTTAGGCTTTATCTCTAATTGTTCAATGTAAAACCAACTATTTTTGTATGATGGGAAATATATTTTATTCAGAGACAATAATGTTAAGAAAACAAGTTTTTGCCGATCTGATATTAAGTCATAAAAAAGAATCCAATCTTTTCTTTTAATCAATAAAGAAGCATCACCTTTTAAAAATTTATGAATGTACCTTTTAATGTTTTTTTCAGGCAAATTAAGTGGATAAATCTCAATCATTTTTTTGAGCTTATCTATATAAGTCATTCCTTTTAACACCTTGCAATTTAAAAGTACATAATAGAGGCTTTCAATTTCTAAACTAACCTTATCTTTTTTATAAAAATCTGTCAATCTATCAAAATCGCTTATACTATAATGATAAAAATCAATTTGAAAATCATTCTTAAGCATTGCATATTCCCTAGCTCTCAATGGCACTTCAGTTATCCTAGATTTGAATAAATTTAGCTTCTCTTTTTGATGAAATTGCTCTATTATGTCGCAATCAACTTCATTTTTCCAAATAAAACACAACTCTAAATCAGAATACTTATCGACATATTTCCCTCCAACACTTCCCCCTATAAAAACCGCTTCCAAGTCTTGTGTTAATGATTCAAGCGCATTAAAAAGATGCTTCCCATAATCTATTCTCCATTTTTTCTGTGGATTCATAATATTTAATTATTCTCAAATTTCATTATATTTACTCATTTTTAATTACTGCTAATGGCTAAATCCACACATATATTTTGCATATCCAAATGTACGCATTTATACCACTTATCATACATTTTTTCACAAAAAGTAAAAGGACGAAGCTGTCCATTCCACATTTTTCGTCCTTTGACATTAAGTGTGACGAAGTGAATAGTTACAAGCAAAGGCTTCAGTCGCTTCGCTCCCTACATTTTTTGCT
>JAHDIA010000619.1 GCA_020631035.1 Chitinophagales bacterium
TGGGCGTAATAGCTGCCTCAATTTGCGAAACATCCATATTAAAGGTTTGTGGATCAATGTCTACAAACACCGCTTTGAGTCCCAATAAAGAAATGACTTCAGCCGTTGCCACAAAGGTGAAAGGTACAGTAATGACCTCATCACCTGGTTTTAAATCCAAAGCCATCAATGCAACTTGTAGGGCATCAGTACCATTGGCACAAGGAATGACGTGAGCAATATCGAGATAAGTTTCAAGGTTTTTACCAAAACGCTTAACAGCAGGACCATTGATAAAAGCTCCTGTTTGCATCACCTCCAACAAGCCAGCATCTACCTCCTCTTTGATTTTGAGATACTGATTTCGAAGGTCTACCATATCTATTTTCTTCTGATCTATCATTGAACTAAGTAGTTTTTTTTGTAAATAAATTTTGAGTGAGTGAAACGAGGATATAGGCAACAGTACAAATGGTCAAACCAAACGTACCAAAAATAATCAAAATGATGATGGAAAAAATCAAAAAAGGATAAGCGATGGGATTGTCTTTCCAAGCAAAACTATTGGCTTTGGCTGAAAACATAGGAATTTCAGATACCAACAAATAAGCAAAAAGTGCCGCAACCGCATACAAAAAATAAGAATTGAGAATCAGTTTATTAAAGATACCAGCATTGCCTTGAACTGCTGCAATCAATCCCAAAAAAAACATTGTACAAGCAGGGGTTGCCAATCCCAAAAATCCTTTGCTTTGTCGGGTGTCAATATTGAACTTTGCCAAACGGTAAGCTGAAAAAATGGTCACCAAAAATCCAGGCAAAGCATACCACAATTGATGTTCGCTTGGCATAAAAGGAGTGTACTCAAAACTTCGCAACATCAATTGGTACAAAATGACCCCAGGTACAAAACCAAAAGTAACCATATCTGCCAAAGAATCCAGTTCTTTTCCCAGTTCTGAAGAAACTTTAAGTACCCTAGCTGCCATTCCATCAAACAAATCAAACCAGCCTGCAGTAAAGACCAAATAAGGCACCCACTCTAAACGATCATTAAAAGCACATACAACCGCACAACAACCCAAAAATAGATTGGATAGCGTTAGTATACTTGGAATGTATCTTTTCATATATGTGGCGAAATTAAAATTTAATATCTTAAAAACGGTTAAATGAAAACCTTTATGCTAAAAAGTAAGTTAATCTTGTTGTACATTGCAAACAACAACATATATTCAAACAACGAATATCCTCCAAAATATTAAGTCTTTGACAATTGAGCAAGACAAAATTGAACATAATTTAAGAAAATAAGCTTTACTTTGTTATATGAAAGAGACAATTAGCTGTCCAGCCAAATTATTCAGCCGTAAAAACGTAGTTTGCGACGCAATAGAAGTAGAAGTGTGTACAGGCATAGATGCTTTAAATAAAGTCTTGTGGAACAGTGTCTTACCAGACAAAAAAATGTTGCTACAAACAGACTATTTAGAGGCTGCCGAAAAAGCCAATCCACACATTACCTTTAAATATGGTATTGTCTACGAAAATGGTGACTTGAGTGGTGTTGCGCTCTTTCAACTCATAAAAGTCAAAAATGGACTGAGAATCCGAGAATCAGCCGATCAAAACTTTAAAACCAAATTCATCAATTTGGTCAAAAAAGGTGTCAATAGTGTGAATGTAAACTTGCTTTTGTGTGGCAATGCTTTTATCACAGGAGATTTTGGAATCTATCACAAAAAAACAGCTAATAAAGAGTTCTTTATCAAAGGTGTAATGAAAGCCATTGAGCAAATCCGCAAAGAGGAACGAGTCAACATAGTGATGGTCAAGGACTTTAGACCTGAAAATATTGAAGAAGGCAGACTCTTAACACAATTTGGTTTCAAAGAGGTACGAGCACAACCCAGTATGGAATTTGATGTACGTCCCGAATGGGAAAATTTTGCCGATTATTTGGCAGCTCTTAGCTCCAAATATAGAACCAAGCTCAAAAGCAAACGCAAAAAGGCAAAGGGGCTGACCAAACGATTGATGACCTTAGAAGAAATCAGAGAAAACAAAGCCAATATCTACAGAATGTACAAGGATTGTTCTGATAATGCCGAGTTCAATCTGACCTTCTTAACAGCCGAATATTTTGTGGCTTGCAAAGAAGAATTGGGCGAGCGTTTTCAGGTCTTGGGCTATTTTGGCGAAGAGGGACAATTGGTCTCTTTCCTTTCTTGGTTCGAGATGGATGGTATGTTGGAGAGTCACTTTGTAGGTTATGAACGCCATCTCAACAACCAATTCGCGCTCTATTACAATCTTTTATTAGATCACGTCGAATTTGCCATTGACCGCAAAATGCATCACATCTCTTTTGGACGTACGGCACTCGAAAGCAAAAGCAATCTAGGGGCAGTGGGGGTAGAACTAAACAGCTTCGCTTGGTCTAGCAATATGATTTTACAATACTATGCCGTCCCACTTTTCGACAGTATGCGAGACAATACAGGATTCATTCCAAGAAATCCTTTTAAAGAGGTGAAAAAATAATATTTTTTAATTTTTTAGAACGGAACGTTTGGGGCTTTCGTCTTTTCGGGTGTCCCCGCTATTCGCTCCTATGGCGGCATTGGAAAATATGGCGATTCACCGCCACGCTAGTACAGACAAGGCATGCCTTGTCTCTACGAAACACGTACATACCATTAGAAATTACTGCCGCCATATCCACTACTATCGGGCGTATATATCGCTTCTTTTTATCCTTCGTATCAAGGCACAACCATCCGCTTCACGCCAGGCTTCAAAGAATGAAGGAAGATAATTATATTAAACTATTTCTAAGTTGTAGAGTCTTTATTACTTGATTTTCCATTGATTCAACCCAAAACCCAAAGTACAAATGAAACTTTCACCCATATTTTTCATTTTGGGCATTGTCTTTCTCAGCTACAGCTTTGTCAGTGCGCCAAAAAAATTGCCTCATACAAATGGTCCACAGAATGTAACAAACTTGCTAGAGCAAGCAGGTGATTTAGTCCCAAACTACTCCAAAGGCATTTTAGAATACCACTACCCAACAAGAAAAAGCAAAATGGAGGGCACAATTCCCTATTATACTGCTCCCAACAAAGAGGCAGACAAGGGACAGCTGAGTTTAAGCCAACAAGCTCAATGGGCAACACTATTGGTCAGTACAGATACTAAAGAGGTAAGACTCAAGGCTGAAAGAAAAAACAGTCAAACAGATCTGGTATTGATAGGCAGGCACTTTCATTTAAAATACTTTGATGAGGAAAATGACTTTTATAAGGTATTGGTCAATGAATTGGGAGATGCTGTATGGTTGTACGAAACCGATTTGTACAAAGCTGATTTTAGCCCTATACAATGGATTGATGTAATCGCCAATACAGAAGAGTCTTATGTTGTCAATGTGCAAACTTGTTTGAATGTCAGAAGTACGCCCGAAATAAAAGAGGGCAATGTATTGCAATGTTTGCTACCTATAAAATATGGGGAGTTGGTCGATATTTATTTTCACGAACTTAGACCAACAGGAAAAATACAAGGTGATTGGGCAGAATTCTACTTCGACTTTGATGCGGTGACTTACAAACCCGATGTACAAGACACTGTAGATTTTGACTCTTATATGGCGGCAAAAGAAAAAGTAAGACTAGCCTTACACAAAAAATACGATGCTCCCCCAAAAAGCAAAGGCTGGATTAAGGTGGTGAATGAGGATGGTAGCCTCAATGTTTGGTTTCAACCTCCTATGTGTTAGGATCGGGATTTTTAGCGTAGGACGAAGCGGGTGGATGCAATTTACGACGCAGCCCAAAGCATGCGCCCGATAACCAGAGCAAGCGTAGCCATGACCCAGTGGCGTTGCCCTATAATTCGATAAACTCATCAAACATCCTTCAACAAGCTCAAGATAAAATGGTAATTAGTGATTGCTTGATTAGCTAATTGAGTTAAGATTATCCTTAAGTAATGGTAAAAAAACAACTTCCCGATTTTGACTGGAATGCCAGCCCAGTGCGA
>JAHDIA010000620.1 GCA_020631035.1 Chitinophagales bacterium
TTTAAAACGATAAGCATAAGTCAAGGCTACAATATTTACTTCCTGAGCCACCTTATCATACTTTTGAAAAATATAACGCACATCCAATGCTTGTCTATTGGGCAAATCAATTCCCAATCCACCAATCAATCTATACCGAACAAATATCCAATCACCAGGTACTATATCCCAAAACAATTCGCCTCCTATATAAGGCACCCACTTGTGCTTTTTCTTTCTTTGATACTCAACAATCAGACGTTCTCTAAAGGTATGTTCTCCTATTCTCCAATCGTCTAAATGTTCTTTCTCATAAATATAACGTATCCTACTAGAAATATTGAATGGTTTAAAACGCTTTTTAACTGTCCAGTCTGTATACCAACGATGTCTATTGTTAAATTCTTTATTGCGCATAATATGCCGATAGCCCACTTTGGCATTCAGCCAATCAGCCAAATCTCGTCCCACACTAACTTGTACAAAGGCTTGTTTAAAGTGAGATATATTCTCTTCCAATCTATTTTGAACACTAAGACTGGTTTTCCAAGAAGAAAAATTTTTTTTCAATTCAACACCTGTCCATAATTCTAAATCCTGTTCTTGTGCCTGTAATTCTAAGCATGCTACAAGTAGAAAAAAAAACGAGCAATACGTAAGTAGCAGTTTATTTAATTTAAATATTCTGCTCATATTCACTCCTCCATTTGTCTGTCTGCCTCCAAGGCAGATTCACTCATAATATTGGATGCATCAGGTTCGTAATTGATACGGACTCTTGCAGTATCATTCAAAAAATTAATGCGCTGCACTTCTACATCTATAATTTTCAAACCTGTTCGTTCCTCCAAATCTGCTATCAACAACTGCCTGTTTTGTGGCTTAATGTTTTCAATTTTCTCATAAGTAACTACTTGATAAACTCCCTTGTGTTTGGTCCAAATTCTTTCGAGATAATAAACCAATGTCAAGATGAAAAAATTGGTAAAAAACAACTCAAAATAACTGACCTTTTTACTACTCAAAGCATTGATGATTGCCACTACAATGACTGTAAACAAATAGGTCATTTCTTTTACAGGGAGCGGATTGGTTCGATAACGCAACAAAGAAAATAGAGCAAAAATACCAAAGGCAAATCCCATCTCCAATTTGACTCCACTCAATAAATAACAAACAAAAAAGGTAAGTAAATTGAAAACAATGAATGTAAAAAAATAGTCCTTGTCTCTACGAATGGGATAATAAATATAGCGCACTATCAGTACCGTTATTATCAAATTGATACCTATTCGAAACAGAAGATTAAAAAAATCTTCACTATCCAGCAACTTAATACCAAAAAAACGAATGTTTTCTAGCAAGTCAAAAATAGAACCTCCTGTATTGTTTTGTCCTGTCATATCAAGTTTTGATAAGTTGTTTTAGCTGTACTTGCAGCCTAGCAAATATCCGAATAATTGTGCAATTGTTCTATTTTACGGATTTTTTTCTTGAAGCGATTGCTCTTCACATTTGGATACAAGCTGACAATACCCAAACAATATTTGCTTATTTTGTATGGTAAGATCTGATGGTCTTTCAAAACTTGCACCATTGGCGACTGTCTGCTCATCCGAGCCTGCTTCAATTCTACAATCACCATTTGTTCAAAAGATTTAGCTTGCCCCTTGGTTTTAAAAGTCAATCCTATATCAATGGTGGCTCGTTCAACATAGTCTTTTTCTGCTAGGGTCAGACGGGTAAATAAAATATCTATACTAGGAACAAAATCTTGGACATTAACCTCTGGCAATGTCTTTTGAAGTAAATCAAGTGCCTTCTCATCAAAATCATAATCAATCTCAGGTGTTTTCACTCTTGCCTTAATGGTTCTTCCCTTATTGTTCTTTTTCTTGATTTCAAAAAAACACAAATTGGAATCCACATATTTTCTATAACGCAGCTTAAAACGATTGCCCCATTCATTGTGATGCCAATGGTATAAATTCAAGTGGGGAGTATCAAAATAAATGGATTCATATTGGTTGAGGCGAGTATTCTTTATTTCTAAAACATTGTAGTAAGCTTGCAAAGCCTTGAGTACTTTGGGCAAGAGCTGAAGTGGCATAACAAACTTAGTGTCTACCCTATTGAGCAACTGAACCTTGTCCAATTCTTGCAAACCAATCCCATCAAACCCATAAACGAGTTCTTGTATTGTAGGTAAAATATTGGAATTAGAATTGGGATTGAACCGAAAATTCATATATAACTTTTCAATTATTTGACATAAACACTCTTATATACCGACCTCTATAAAATACAAAAATGCCTCTGTAAATAAATTACAGAGGCATTTATCACTAAAGTATTATATCCTTTGACTAAAAGTTATTAACGTCCAGGTTTAGGCATATCGTATTGACCGTCCATACAGCATCTAAAGTCTACTCTAAGACTCAATGCGAATTCAGCGTCAATACCTTTCTTAGGAGCATATTCTGACAAGCCTCCAACTACAGGCTCATTCTCTCCTCTATATTGTAGAACCAATCTATTTCTTGGGATTCCAAACTCAGTCACCAATTTCTCAATTACAGAGTTGGCACGTTTCCAAGAAACCAAGTCATTGGCAGCAGCACTACCACGGCTGTCTGTATGACCAACAACACAAAGTGTTACATCTGGGTTAGCCATCAAGTAGCTTGCAACAGCTTGCAATTGAGAATCAAACTCTTTACGTACTTTGGTACTACCACTACCGAATAAGATATTTGGCAACATTGAATCATCACAAGGTATTGTAGGTGGATACAATAGCTTATCCAAGTCTTCTCTTAATTTCTTTACTTCATCACAACAATCTTCTTCCATAGCCACACCTCTTTCATCAACTTCACCAATCAAGTGGTGAGGCGTGTGTGGTTGATCGTCGTCACAATCCAATACACCATCACGATCAGAATCCAACATACGACCACGAGTGTCAACAGGACAATCAGGACGAGAATCTGGTTCCTCATCAAAGATGTCAGGCACTCCATCACCATCACTATCGGTCATATCTGGAATTTCTGGTAAGTCGTCACAACAAGGTGCTTTACCCAATTCGGTATATCCATAGTCAAGTGGGTTCATCCACCATAAAGGTTCCACAGTGTTTTTAGCCCCTAAGTTGATGTTTAAGCTAGCGTTGGTAAATACATATGTATCGTAATCACGAGACAATGAACCCCACTCTGTCCAGCGGTCACCATCTAAAAGGTCATCATTGGTATAAGTTACTTTACTTTCCAAACCAATGTTGATTCTTCTTGTTATTTTTATTTGAGTTCCTATTCCAATGTGAGCAGTTGGTCTATAATTCCATTTGTGATCTCCCTCTCTAGTACTACCAAATATCCAATAGTCATCAAAATGCATTTCTGCTTGAGATTCGTATTCACCATCACGACCAGCAAATCCATCTACTCCACCATCTAAAAGATCTTTGACATCACTTCTATTTTCTTCCCTTTGGTACACAGTAATAGCATCATACAAACCAGCATAAGTATTACCATCTGCATCCAATTGGTCCATAGTGGTATTGTAAATAAGTCCACCTAAACCAACGAGGCCGTACCAACTAAATTTGTTTCTTCTTTTGTGGAATTTAATATTGTTGATATTAAAAATACCTGAAAGAGACAATTCACGGATTCTTGTTTTATAATTGTGAAAAACCTTACCATTATAATTGGGCGTTCTACCACGATCTTCACCATTATAAACTGTATTGAATTGATCATACTCACTTCCTCCATTCAATGCACGGTTTTCGGTATCTTCAACAGGTCTAGTTTTTGCCTGCCAGTCTTCACCATAGGTTGTCCCCATCATGAAGTTACCTCTAAGAGAGAATAGGTATCCAAAAGACTTGCGAATGTGTCCGCCGATACCAAAACCAGGAAGGATTCCTTTGGTTTTCACATCACCACTCACATGTAAAGCTCCAATATCAATTCCCAATTCCCATTGATTTTTTGGAGGGGGAGGGAAATTGTATT
>JAHDIA010000621.1 GCA_020631035.1 Chitinophagales bacterium
ATAATGGTGCAGCGTGCGTCTTTCATGGCTACGTCTTGGTCAGGTTAGCCAACGCATGTTTTGAGCTGCGTCTTAGATTGTATCCGCCCGCTCATCCTGCGCTGCTTATAAAAACGAGAGATGTTGGAGCTGACCATTATACCTCAAGCTTCGACTCATTACTCGCCAAAAAGAAATAGAGCAAATTTAGATAAAGCAGTAAAGAGATTAATGGAATCCGTAAATAATAAAACACCATAAAAAAAGCCTCCCATTTATGGGAGGCTTTTTTTAAATGAATATTTTTTATTTCAATATCACTAAGAGACCATTCTCAACTTACTGAGTTTGGACTTGGTGATTTTCTCTTCTGCATATTCGGCAGTCACAACAAATCTATCTGCACCATCTTCAGAAGGTAGTTCGTACATTGCATCGGTGAGAATGGCTTCACAGATAGAGCGCAATCCCCTTGCTCCCAATTTGAATTCGATGGCTTTGTCTACAATATAGTCCAAGGCACCTTCTTCAAAAGTCAATTCAATATTCTCATAAGAGAACAACTTGGTGTATTGCTTGATGAGTGCATTGTTGGGTTCCGTCAAAATAGATTTGAGGGCGTTTCTATCAAGTGGAGACAAATAAGTCAAAACAGGCAAACGACCAATCAACTCAGGAATCAATCCGAAAGATTTGAGGTCCATAGGACTAATGTACTGCAATACCTCATCCTTACTGATTTCTTCTCTAGCAGTGATACCAGAAAAACCAATTGTATTGGTATTCATTCTATTAGAGATGACCCTTTCGATACCATCGAATGCTCCACCACAAATAAAGAGAATATTTTTAGTATTGATTTTAACCAACTTTTGTTCTGGGTGTTTTCTACCACCTTGAGGGGGAACTAGTACATCTGTTCCTTCCAATAATTTGAGCATTGCTTGTTGAACACCTTCACCAGAAACATCTCTAGTAATAGAAGGATTGTCTCCCTTTCTAGCAATTTTGTCAATTTCATCTATATAAATGATGCCTTTTTCGGCAGCACTGACATCGTAATTGCAAACTTGAAGCAAACGAGAGAGAATACTTTCCACATCTTCTCCAACATAACCAGCTTCTGTAAAGACAGTTGCATCAACGATAGTAAAGGGTACATTGAGAAACTTGGCAATGGTTCTAGCCAATAGTGTTTTACCTGTACCTGTACGTCCAACCAATAAGATGTTGGATTTTTCTATCTCGACATCATTGTTGGTTTCTTGATTGAGACGTTTGTAGTGATTGTATACCGAAACAGCAATAACCTTTTTGGCTTCACTTTGACCAATAACATACTTGTCCAAAAACTCTTTGATGAGTTTGGGTTTGAGCAAGTGTGGCATTGTAAACTTGAAGCTGTGGCTATTTTGTCCCAGCTCTTCCTCCATAATTTGTTGGGCTTGCGTGACACAATTCTCACAAATGTGTCCATCAATTCCAGCAATTAAAATGAGGGTCTCCTCTTTGCTTCTACCACAAAACGAGCAATATTGTTGGTTTCTTTTTTTACTCATAAAACAAAAGGCGTGTTTTTTGCAGGTGCAAAGTTAATTAGAATCCTTGAATTTACACCTATTTTGAACATAGAGTTTGAACTCATTGGATTCTTGTCAAACTTTTTACACATATTTAATTTGGGGGCACAATTATACTAAATCAATCCTACCTAAAAGGATGCAAAAAAGCTGGGGGGAGTTGCTTGTAGGAGAAAAAAAAGAGCATTCTGTATACTAGAATGCTCTTTTTTTATAAAATTTATGACTTTTGCTTTGTCAAAACTTCATCAATCATACCATATTCTTTGGCTTGATCTGAAGTCATCCAGTAATCTCTATCAGAATCTTCTTCGATTTTCTCAAATGGCTGACCAGAGTGTTTCGAAAGAATGTTGTACAATTCTGTTTTGATACGCAATCCTTCTTTTACAGCAATTTCCATATCAGAAACTTGACCTTGCGTACCACTCATTGGCTGGTGAATCATCACACGACAGTGTTCAAGACCAGAACGTTTACCATCGGCACCAGAAGCCAAAAGAACTGCTGCCATAGACGCAGCCATACCTGTACAAATGGTCGCTACATCGGGATTGACATACTGCATAGTGTCGTAAATACCCAAGCCTGCATATACACTACCGCCTGGGCTGTTAATGTAAATATTAACATCTTTGCTAGGGTCAGCAGACTCTAGGAACAACAACTGTGCTTGGATGATGTTGGCCACATCATCGTAAATTGGCATACCTAGCCAAATTAGGCGGTCCATCATTAGACGAGAAAAAACGTCAATGGCTTGTACATTGAGTTGACGTTCTTCGATAACGTTGGGGGTTAGACCATAAACCCTGTTATGTATCATAGAAACTGGTTGGTGCAACTTGATGTAATCTTCTACTCTCAAGCTACCGATGCCATGGTGTCCCATTGCATATTTCTTAAATTCTCTACCATCCATAAGGTTAAAATAATTTTTATGTTAATTCATTAAAATCTTGTAGACTGATGCTTTCCTCTTTTGTTTTTACATTTTGAACAAGTGTTTCAGCAACACGACTGTCCAGCATCCTAAGATAGGTACTATTGACATATTCTCTGTTTTCTAACAACTTATTGGTCATTTGTTCAATTGTATTGGCATCAGGAACTTGTCCAAAATAGTACATTGCATTTCTAATTGAATCTTGTCTGATGGATTCTGTTACATCATCATTGTCTACTTCGATATCATATAGTTCAACTATTTTGCCCCTAATTAGTTCCCAAGTAAGCGATTTTTGTAAATTCTCTACAGTTAAAGTGTCTTTTTCTGACAATTTGTAGCTAGAATCTTCTCTTTGTTTTTGGAATTCGTTTTCTTGGTTGATTTGCTTACAAAGTTTTTCGCAATAGTTTTGTGGCAATTCAAATGGAGCCTTTGTCATCAATTCGTCAATAACATGGTCAACCAGTTTTTGATTGCTTTTGGATTGATGGAAATTGACAAGACTTTCGCTGACTTTTTCTCTGAGTTTTGCTTCTGAATCAACATCAGTATCTTCGCCAAACACTTTTTGGTAGAATGCTTCATCTAATTCTGCTTCTGCAACTTGAGAAACACTGTCCAATGTAATTCTAAATAGAGGAGAAATATCATCCACATTTTGATCGGCAGCTCCTAGAACAAATTTGGCTATCTCTTCTTTGCTCTTATCAAAAGCATCAAATACATTAAGCATCATAGATTCTCCTGTTGACAATCCTTTGAATTGTTCTTTGTTGTCACTGTCTTTTAAATCTTTGACCAATAAACTGGTACTGTTTTCGATTCCGTTTTCTTTGGGTTCTGCACTGTCATCTAACTCAATTAAGCTTACCCGAACCAAATCATTTTCGTTGGCAATGCTTTCAGCTTCTTGATTGCCACCATGCGATTTTCTTAGCCTACTAATCTCTTCGTCTATTTGATCTTCAGTTATTTCGATATTGAACTTGGTAAACACGACATCAGAATCATCCTTTAAAAGAGCTATGTCAAATTGAGGTCTCAAACCCAATTCAAATTCAAAGTTGTAGTCTGATTTATTATTGATGTCAAATTTTAGACCTTGATCCTCTACAGTAACAGGGCGTCCAAGTAGGCTGTTTCCTTCTTCCTCAAGATATTTATTGAGATTGTCGTTGACCAATTTTATGACCTCTTCTGAGAGGACTCTTTTACCAAACATTCTTTTGAGTACATTCATTGGAACATGTCCCTTGCGAAATCCTCGTAAGTTGGCTTCTCTACCTAGTTTTTTTAAATGTTCTTTTACTCTAGGTTCATAATCTGTAGGTTCAATTTTTATAGTAATGAGAGCTTCTAACTCGTCAATGTCTTGTCTAATAATGTCCACTAGATTGTTTTTAGAAATGGTGAGTGTAAAAATAAATAGCTGGATGAAGAGAAAAGGTGCGGATGGAGGGACTCGAACCCCCACGCCGTGAAGCACTAGATCCTAAGTCT
>JAHDIA010000622.1:0-2527 GCA_020631035.1 Chitinophagales bacterium
GTGCTGCGTTGGGTCGCCCGTTTCGGGTAGACACACAACCGTGTGTCGCTACGAGTTGTTGGATTGTGCAATGTTACACATTCAACCATTCACACAATCAACCATTCACACAATCAACCATTCAACACAATCAACCATTCAACACAAACCATTCAACACAATCAACCAAATCACACAATCAACACCACCCGTAGGGCATTAAATTCAATCTTTTAAGTTAATTTCGCTGTAAAAGGTTCAGTACTGTGAAAAAAAATTACATTTACCTCTTTTTTTGTTTGTTTTGGATGGCTTGTTCGGTCTACAAGGTTCCTTTGGAGACGCCTATCAAAATCAAGCAAATTTATATGACCAATGATATAGCCTTTGTCAATGGTTCGCATATTAAATACGTTGGTAGTGCTTTTTTGATTGAACATTTGGATAAAATTTATGCTTGTACTGCCAAACATATAGTGGAAAAGTCTCGCTATATCAAACCGCCTGTTCGGACGCCTGAAGTAAATGAGGGTTTGGATGCTTGGACGGTTTTTCCTCGCAAACAAGAAAAGCCTATTATGCAATTGGATAGCCTCATCAATGATGAAAAAAGTGATAGTGAATGGTGGGTGTTTGAGCTAGAAAAGCCTCATAAAAAAGTACAAAGATTAAAAGTTCGGACAAGTCCTGTAAAAAAGGGAGAATCGGTCTTTTTTGTGGGTTGTCCTTATAAGGAAAAGGATTGTGTTCAGAATATTTATGTGGGTGAGGTGAGTAGTACTACTGAAAAAATGATAGGGATTAAATATGAGCCGATGGTGAATGTGGCGGGTTTTAGTGGTGGTCCTTTGTTGGATGCCAATGGGGAGTTGATTGGCTTGTTGTGTCAAGCGAGTTTTGATAAGAAAAAAGGGGTACATACCTTTATTAAGGCTGAGAATACGGATTATTTGTTGGAAATTTTATCGGATTGATGTTTTTTCCTGAGTTCGGGCATTGTGGGTTGCTATATTATGGGTTGCCGACGAAGGAAATGAATAATGTAAAATACGCCCGATTGCAATGGATATGGCGGTATCATTCGTGGTGGTTTTTTTGTGGTTTGTGGTCCTAGTGGTGCGTGGAGACAAGGCATGCCTTGTCTGTACAGGCGATGTATTTTCCCCGCCGCCATAGCAATGGAAAGCGGGGAGTCGCCATCGTCCGAAGTATAAAGCGTTCCGTCCTAATCTATACAATCATTTTATACAATAATCAGTATCCATCAAAAAGGATAATCGTGTTCGACGGCTTGGACCTCGTCGCAGAAGCGGCAGATGCTAGAAGCGAGTCCTGTATTGCGTCGGGTACGCCCTGCAAAGGCTTTAAAAATGGGTCCGCTGATGTCTTCGTCGCATTGTAGGCATTCGCTAAGGGTGCCATCTGGATTGTGGTATTCATTGGAAGTGATACAGACTTCAAAGCAATGGTTTCGGGTGTTGAGTGTGTTGTATGCCCAAATTTGAGCGCAAGGTAAGGTAAATCCAAGTGAGGCAATGCAAGAAACCAAACTGTCAAAAGGAGTCGCTAAGTTCGCTAAAGCACAGGCTCTGACGGCTGCGCCAATGTCTCTGTCTTCGGCATAAGTGGCAAAATCGGACAATGTTGAACAGAGTCCACAAGCATCGTGATGGGTTAGAATGGCTCCTGCTTCTTCGGCTGCGGCAGCATCAGAAAATTGTTGTAAGCTGTAGAGTTTGTTTGCCAAATCTTCGATGACCATAGCGCAGACACCTGGTTCTCTATAAGGAAGTGGTGACTCGTAGGGATTCTCGGTCAACTCTTCGTAAGGCTCTATCAATTCCCACTCTCGCAAGGATGCCAATTGTTCTGGTGTAAAGTCTTTGGAGACAAAATCAATGCATTCGCAAGAAGTATTGCAGATGGAGTTGTCTAGACCTGTTGCCTCTATAGGGATGCCAAACATGGAGCCTTCACAGGGAATGGGTTCAGGGTCCATAGTTGTATCTTGGGGTTCTTCTGTATCTGTGGTATCCATTTCTTCCGTCATATCTGTGGTATCTATTTCTTCGGTGGGATCATCCATCATCATTTCATTGTTGTCTGTTTCGTCGTCTCCACAAGTAGTGGTTAAGATAAGGCAAGAAAATAGTAGTAGGAAGTATAATGGTTTTAGGTTTAGCTGGGTCATTTTGCAGTGTGTTTAATCTCTCTCCAAATTAAAATAAAAAAGGCGTTTCTCCTAAGAGAAACGCCCTAAACTTATGTATTATCTTGTTCAGCTTCGAATTAATCGACCTTTGAGAAACGCTTGGTTTCTACCAATTTTTCATTGGAATCTAATAGACTAATGAAGTACATACCTTCTGACAAGTCGAATAGACCAAGATCTTGTATACCGTTGGGATTTTCAATGGTATTAAAGAAAACCGATTGTCCAACCATATTGTATACTTCTACAAACTTAACCTCTGGATAGTTGTACAGTTCTAATTTCAATACTCCTTTCACAGGATTTGGATAAGTGTCGAATACTTTTTTAGCATTC
>JAHDIA010000622.1:2537-4000 GCA_020631035.1 Chitinophagales bacterium
TCCCATTAATGTCAGCACTGTCTCTCTCTTCAGCCGCATAGAAGTGAATTTCGACAAATCCTTCTCCTTCGAGAAAAGCGGTACTGAATTGTATTTTGATGGCAACACTGTCACCAGGTGCTACATCAGGCACAACCACCTCATCTAGCACAGACTCTGGATAACAAACACCTCCTCCTGCAATATCATCAGATGCGATGGTACATACTTGAGTTGCCCAACCATCAGTCAAATCATTGGTGATTTTTTTCCATCTAAGGCTAATTGTTTCATTGGTATTGTTCTTAATGTAATTGTATGCATCCAGTTGGAAGCTACTATCTTGTGCTGTTACCAATGTTTCCTCACTGTTTACAAAGTAAATGTCTTGTGCAGAGATATTTACCGAAAAAAACACTAAAAAAGCTATAAATAATTTGTAGATATTTTTCATCCCATATATTGATTTCAATTTTGTTCTTAAATATACATCAAATACTTGGTATTTGTAGTCCTTTATTTGACATTCTTTATTAAAAAGTGTCACACTTTTAAAGTTTACGTTAAAAAATGTCATACGTTTCAAATCACATAAAAATGATTACATATATGTAAGTTAAAAGAGCAATCCTAACTTTTTAGTCAGGATTGTTGTGCAAAAAAGAGTTACGATCTTCGTTTTTGATGCGTATATCACCATTGTCAATTTCCAAGGTAATTTTAGAGATGGCTTGTCCTTCTTCATCTGGCAACTTCTGTAAAGCAATGTCTTCTCTACGCTTGAACGCAGGTTCCCTTTCCAATTCATTGATATTGGCAGAGTGGTAATTGTGCTCACTTAGCTTGCTCAGTCTTTCTTTTCTTCTTCTTAGGTATTCTCTAAAACGCTTGTCTTCCTCTTCAGAAATTGTATCATCATTCGCATTGCTAGTATCAATGAACTCTATTTCGGGAGCAGCGGTACTCGTTTGTTGAATGATGGGTTCATTGATGACTGAAGGTGGAATGTGTTTTTCTTCTTCTGTTTCAATATTGTCTTGTAAAGAAATTTCTTTCTTGACTGGCTCTTGATTTGTTTGATCAAACTGACTAGGTTTGACGTATTGCAATTCCATATCTTCCCCAGACTGAACAGGTGCTTGCTGCTGAACAGGTGGCTGCTGAACAGGTGGTTGTTGTGTGTTTACCACTGGCTGCTGTATAGGCGGTTGCTGTTGATATACTGTCTGAACAGGCGGTTGCTGTTGAATAGGTGCTTGCTGTTGAACAGGTGGCTGCTGCTGAACAGGTGGCTGCTGCTGAACAGGTGGCTGCTGTTGAACAGGTGCTTGCTGTTGTTGGTAAACAGTTTGAACAGGCGGTTGCTGTTGAACGGGCTGTTGTGGTTGAACAACTTGTTGTTGAGTTGGTATAAACTGCGGTTCAATTTGCGCCTCAACACTTCCTTCTACTACTATCTCTTGATTTTCGCTCTGGTTTTGACT
>JAHDIA010000623.1:0-1080 GCA_020631035.1 Chitinophagales bacterium
AACAGAAAATGGGCGCAATGCGGGGCGAACAGAAAATGGGCGCAATGCGGGGCGACCAGGAAATGGGCGCAATGTAGCAAGGCGTGAAGCGGATGGATTTATAGTGCCGACGGAGGAATGAAAGATGCGATGTTTATGCCCGATAGTAGCGGATATCCCGATACGGCATTGGGCTAATCCTCTTTTTCACCCAATAAACGAATGAAATAGGGATCAATAAAATAAAAATGGGGGATGCCTATCGGGATAGAAGCGGATAGCGGGGAGTCGCCTTCGTTTGGAAAATGGGCGTTCCATACAAATAAAAAATAGAAAAAACACTTTGCCCTTCTAGTATGTCTACAAAAGTGGCATTTTAAGGGAATACTTCACTAAACCAAAAGCATTCATTACACTACACTATGACTGATTGAAAACAGCTTTGAGAGTAGCCCTGATTACTCATATTATTCACCCTAAATACCAGGAACAAAAGTGTGTTATTTATATAAAATTCTACTGTGTTGTTTGTGGCTTTTGCCGCTAGGAATGCTCAATGCACAGTATGGCAATGAGTGGATTGATTACGATTTGACTTACTACAAATTTCAGTCTGAAGCGACAGGACTGCATCGAATAAGCTATGAAACGCTATTGGATAGTGGCATCGAGTTGGATGGAAGTAATTTCAAATTGTACAGTGCTGGAAAGCAAGTCCCTATATTTGTGAGCGATGAGGACAATTTTGGTCCTGGGGATTTTATTGAGTTTTATGGGCGCATCAATGATGGAGAATTGGATGCGCAATTGTACCAAGAAAATGCCCACCAAGCCAACCCCAACCGAAGTTTGTTTAGTGATTTACGAACGTATTTTTTGGTGGCTGACTCAGATGGAACTCCCCTTAGAATAAACGCCAAACTCAATGATTTAAGTGGTACATTACCCCCCAAAGAAGCCTTTTTTTACCATAAGGCAGAACGGGAGTTTTTTAGTACTTTCCATTTTGGAGAACCATTCAATTTTGCGGGTTATACCAGCTTCCCTGGTGATTTTAATGAGGGAGAATCTTGGGTGAGTTCGATTGTGATTGATGGATTT
>JAHDIA010000623.1:1090-3991 GCA_020631035.1 Chitinophagales bacterium
CTGCCAATTGTAACTTCTTCAATAAATCGGATGAGGAAACGCTGAATTTCATGTATTGATGGATTTGATTTGGACATTAAAATTCCGACTCCCGCTTTGTATCCCGATGCGGATGAAGAGGAAGAGGTGACTGCTTTTGCCCGTTTGGTTGGGCGCAATCATTCGCTTGGAGTCATCAATGACAAGGAGGTTCAAATTGACATCAATGGACAGCCGTATATTCGAACCTTTTTTAACCGCTACTCTATTGCCGACTTTGAATTCAATGTACGTCCCACCGAAATCAGTACCGAACCCGATATAACTGGCTCCCCTAGAACAGCTCTTACTTTTAAAGCCTTCGATGGAGATGTGAATGGTTGGGCGTATGAAACCAAGTACTCTATTGTCAATACCTATATTCGCTATCCTCGTTTATTCGATTTTGATGGAGCCAATCAGTTCTATTTTGAAGTGGATTTGAATGGAGAAAAATACCTCGAAATTGAAAAAGTCGATTTGTCGAGCAGCTTGGTTTTGTACGATTTGACAGAAAACAAGCGTATTTTGCCTGCCATTGAGGATAGTTTGGTTAAAATCCATTTGACACCTGAAACTGAGACACTTGATAGCCTCCACCGTTTGTTTTTGTGCAATACCCATACCATCATTGACATTGAGGAACTGGACCATACAGTCTTTACCAATTTTTACGACCTCAATCATCAAGGAAACTTTGTATTGTTGTCAAGTGATACCATTTTTAATGACCCGCTTGATCCCATCAAACAATATGCGTCTTATCGCAGTTCGGTGGTGGGTGGCAATCACCAAGTGGTGAGTGTTTCGGTTGAGGATTTGTACGACCAATTTGCTTGGGGAGTGGACCGTCACCCTCTTGCGATTAGAAACTTTAGCAATTTTGCCTTGGATCATTGGTCAACACAGCCTGAATATTTGCTCTTGGCAGGGAAATCAGTTTCTTACAATACTTACCGTTTTCAGGATGACATTCGTGAGAGCTGTTTTGTTCCTTCTTTTGGTTATGTTCCTTCGGACTGTCTATTGACTACCCCCAATAATGAAGATTACCGCCCTCAATTGGCAGTGGGCCGCTTGCCTGTACAAAGCAGTCAGCAGTTGTTGGATTATTTGGACAAGCTCAAAGAATATGATCAGCAATTCAATGAGGTATCTTGTTTGTTGGAAGATCGCTTGTGGATGAAAACCGCCCTGCACGTTTCTAAGGGTTGGGGCGCAGATCAAACCGTGTTTTTTCAAGACAATTTGGATGCTTATGTACCGACAATGACTTCTACGCCTTCCAATATGTTCCTAATGCCAACTCTAAGCGACGATTATGGGCAACCTGGTCCAAACCAAGAGAATGCCTATTATCCTGCACCTCAATTTAAGGAGGCAATGGAATCAGGTATCAATCTCATCAATTATTTTGGGCATGGGATTGGCAATTTTTGGCAGTACGACATCAGCAAAAACCCACAGGATTATGACAATAAGGGTAAATATCCTTTCTTTTTGTCCAATGCTTGTTCGGTTGGGCAAATTCACCAGACAGTTGGGAATGAAACAATGGTCGAAAAATACATTTTGGCAAAGGAGGCGGGTGCCATTGGTTTTCTGGCTTCTACGGCTATTAGCAGTGCCTCTTATGTGGATATTTTTAGCGACCGATTGCTCACCAATTTGATGAACCAACATTATGGTGAATCCATTGCGAAAAACATTCAACAGACCATACACGATTTGTATAGCGAAACCGATGATGGGATTCGTAAGGTTTGTACTGAGTTTACCTATGTGGGTGATCCTGCGGTTAAGCTCTACCAATGGGAGCAGCCCGAATTTAATGTGGTAGAGGGTTCTTTCGACATTCTTCAAGACAGTCTGTTGTATGAGAATGAAAGTATTGATTTGCATTTTGTATTGGAAAACAGTGGCAAGGGTGTCACCGAAAATGTACGTTTTGCTTTGACACAAATGGATTCTTTGGGCAATGATGTTTTGATTTGGCAGCGAGATTATCCCCCTACCCTTTATACGGATACTTTCGACATCAATGTCAATTTTCCGAAAGACTTGCGATTGGAGGGCAACAATAGCATTCGACTACACATTGATTGGGAAAATCAATTTGATGAATTGTGCAAGGACAACAATATTGCCTCCACCGATTTGTATGTCTTTGGCTGTGCCCCCAACTGTCCTGTGGATACGATTCCGACCGATACAACGGCTGTGGGATTTTCTCAACAGCTTCTTGCGCCAAACTTAAAAGTATACCCAAATCCTAGCAATGGGCAATTGACGATTGAGGCTGCTCAAAACATTCAATCGATCCACATCTTGGATGCTCAACACAAAATTCACCGCCGTATTGAGCACATTCGTAGCAAAAAACAGGTTTTACCTACAAACTTTTTGGAAAGTGGTGTCTACTATTTGGAAATATTGATTGAAAATAAAATCTTTGTCGAAAGACTTGTAATATTATAAAATGATGAATTTATTCTTTTAATATTGCATCATAAAATGAAATATAAAATGGATTAGGACGGAACGTTTGGGGCTTCGGACGTTCGTGTGTCCCCGCTTTACATTTCTATGGCGGCTGCATTATCTATTTCAGCACATCCTGTACAGACAAGGCATGCCTTGTCTCTACGTACCGCCCCATACCATCAGGGAATGCCGCCATATCCATTGCAATCGGGCGTATTTTATTTTATTCAATCCTTCGTTGCATTGTATTAATTTTTCAATACATGCATATGATGTTAATTCATGATTTTTTCAATACATGTTTTTAGCCACACGGTCGTGTGGTTCTACGAGGAATTACAGAAATTATAAAACAAACAAATGCTGATATTATTATCTCCTGCCAAAACACTGGATTTC
>JAHDIA010000624.1 GCA_020631035.1 Chitinophagales bacterium
GGCTGGCATACCAGTTATGCAGCGCATAATGAGTATTTTTGTAACTGGTCCGACACCTCGGCAGTACTGGTGCAAAAGACGAAGTCGCCAAACCAGCAAGAGGGTTTTCAGACAGGTTCTTAGTTGGGCGAATTGCATTCGCCCAACACGAACGCAAAATCTTGCGCCCATTACGAGGAGTAAAAGCGCATAGCAATGATCCGACATCTCGACATACTATAGCAATACTTATTTAAATTTAATATGACATTTCTGTTGGCAATATGTAGAGCCGAAATGTCATATTTTATGCTGATTAAATCTCATTGCGTATACCTATATTAGCGACGAAGCACCCAACATTGGCTTCTAATGCCTCAAACTTATACCAACATCCGATAAGGTTCTTCCAACAAAGATTTGAAAGTTTGTAAGAATCTAGCTCCCACTGCCCCATCGACCACGCGGTGATCACAAGACATCGTAATCTTCATCACACTTTGTACTACTATCTCACCAGCATCGTTTACTTTTGGGACTTTGGCAATTTTGCCGACCGCCATAATACAGGCTTCTGGCGGATTGATGATTGCCGTAAATTCGTCTATATCCATCATTCCCAAATTAGAGATGGTAAAAGTATTGCCTGACATTTCATCAGGACTCAATTTGCGATCACGGGCTTTGCCTGCCATCACCTTGGTTTCGCTGGCAATGTGGCTGAGACTCTTATTGTCTACAAAACGAATGACAGGAACGAGCAAACCTTCGTCTACCGCTACCGCCATACCAATGTGGATGTGTTTGTTGTAGCGAATAAAGTCGCCCATCCAAGAAGCATTGACTTGCGGATGTTGTCTCAACGAAAGTGCCACTGCTTTGATAATGATGTCATTAAAAGAAATCTTGACGGGTGAAGTTTCATTCATCTTTTTGCGTGCAGCAATCACACTGTCCATATTGATTTCCATTGTCAAATAGAAATGTGGAGCTTGGAATTTGCTTTCTCCCAAACGACGGGCAATGGTCTTACGCATTTGCGAATTGCGGATGTCTTCATATTGTTCTGTTCCCACTATTTCGGGCAAAACAATCTGAGGTGTCTCCTTTGCAGGAGCTCCAGCTTTCACTGCTTGTACACTCGGTGCGTTAGATATATACGCCTCTACATCTTTTTTAACAATACGTCCACCGTCACCTGAGCCTTGAATGGTTGACAAATCAATATTGTTCTCATTCGCCAATTTTCTAGCAAGAGGCGAAGCCTTAATACGACCATTGGCTGAAGCAGTTTTGACTACAGCTTGTTCTTGTATTTCGGCAACAGGACTTGGAGCAGGTGGTGGACTTGGTGTAGGTGTTGGGGCAGGCGTACTACTCTTTTTGCTTTCCTCTTTTGGAGTTTCAGCAGAAGCTTCATCCACACTTTTTTCACTTGCCAAAATCGCCTCAATGTCTTCCCCTTCTTCTCCTAATATAGCAATGATGCCATTAACAGCCACTGCGTCACCAGGTTGCGCACCAATGTAAATAAGCGTACCAGATTGGTAGCTCTCCAATTCCATTGTTGCTTTATCTGTTTCTATTTCTGCCATAAGATCCCCTGCACTCACAGGATCACCAATTTTTTTATGCCATTCTACAACCACCCCTTCGGTCATAGTATCACTCATAAGGGGCATCCGAATTATTTCAGCCATTGTTTTGTTTTTTGCTAGTACTAGTAATGTTGAAAAAAATAAAAATTTGTACGGAATACTTGTTGCTTCGTGGGTGGGAGGCTCCCTGCTATCCGCTGCTACTCCTCGTCCCGATAAAATCGGGACTGCGGGGTATCCGCTTCTATCAGGCGTAATTTACCTTATTTAGCCCTCCGTCGCAAACCTCATTCTCAAATGTCATTCCCACAAAAGTGGATGTCATTCCCACGAAAATGAGAATTGCAGCAAATATACGGTATAGAATCGTACCGCACAACAACACATCAATATCCAAACAATTCCTTTAAATCCAATTCACATATCGGCCCCAATTTCGCCAATATATCCATATCCAATTGCTCTTTTTTACCAATGACCAAATAATTGAACTTGGACCCCTTGATATGTTCATTGAAGAAGGCTTCTAGACCATCCAAATCCAATTTTTGAATTTGCTCATAAATATCTTGTCGGATGTCAGTCTTCAATCCTTTGTCAATGGCAGAAATGTAATTCCAAAACACATCTTCATTGTTGATGCGCTCACTTTCTATTCTTTTGAGGGCTGCGTCTCTTGCCGAGCTAAATTGTTGTTCAGCCTTGGGCATATTGTTCATCAAATACAAAAATGCATCAACTGCTTCTTCCAATTTGTCTGGCTGAGTACCTAAATAAGATTTAACAAAATGCGAACGATCTTTGTAGGCAGGTGTGGTATACCAAGCATAAGCAGAATACGCCAATGCTTTGGCCTCTCTAATTTCTTGAAAAACTATAGAAGACAAACCTGCTCCAAAATATTCATTAAAAATACTCTTAGCAGCAAGTATGTTTTTATCATACAAACCCTTTTTGGTCAATAATAAAATTTCTACCTGTGTTTGTTCATAATTTACAAAGAACACTCGATTGCTGCTCACTTCTTTTTCAGGGAATATTTTCTTGGCAGCATAATCCATTTTTTCTGTTGAGGATTGGTAATGATGATGAATCAACTTTTGAGCCTTGTCTTTTTCCTTGGTTCCATGATAAAAAATCTGAGAAGGAAATGCTTTCAAATGTCGAATCAAACCTGTCAGCTCTTCTGGACTGAGGCTGCGCAATTCTCCTTCAGAAAGTATATCTGTAAAAGGTGATTCAGGACCATAGACCGCATAATTGTACAAAGCTTGTTGCAAGATCACATCTTTGGATAGTTTTCGATCTTGGCGTTTTTTTAATATGCTATTGATCAATTCTTGATAGGCTTCTTTATCTGTTTGTACATTTTCCAACATATGCTCTATCAACTTCACTCCTTCTTCAAAGGATGATTCCAGTCCTTCCAAAATGATGTAAGAACGTCTGTTGTGGCACACTGTTTTGTACTCCAATCCCAAACGGAAAAATTCTTTTTGTAAATCGGCAGCAGAAAAACGATTGGTTCCCAAATAATTGAGATAACTCAAAGCCAAAGGTATTTTTTGGCTGTGTCTTTTGCCCATTCCAAAAATATAGTACAGCTTAAAAGTCTGATCTTTTTCGTTTTTGATGTAGTAAAAAGGAATCTCTCTATCTTTAAAATGCAACAGGTTCTTTTCAATGTCTTTTTCAAAATCCAAAAAGACTGGAGTTAGATTATCAGTATCCTCTTCTAACAAAGATTGGAAATAAGCTGACTTCACCCCACGATTAATTGGTACAGGAGTGAGTGGGGGTTTTTCAACCCTTATCAAATTGTTGTCAACTCCTTGTCTTTTGTAAGCGACCACATAATTATCATTGTAATGTTTTTGGACAAACGCTATCACATCTTCTTTGGTAATTTCCTCCATTTCATCATGGAAATCAATTGCCCTTTGATAGTCCATACCCAAAGTAAAAGAATTGACCATAAAGGCTACACGGTGTCTATTTTGTCTAAAGCTTCGGATTTGCTTGTATTTTAAATGATTGACAACCGCAGGGATGAGCCAATCTTCAAAATCTCCCGTTTTTAATTTGTCGATTTCTACCAAAAGTAATTCTTTGAGTTCCTCTAGTGTCTGTCCTTGTTTAGGCAATCCAAAAAATACATGGTGGCTATAATCTGCCATAAACATCTCAAAGGCTGCTGCTTGGATGACTTTTTGCTTTTGCACCAAGTTGGTGTCAAAAAGCCCTGCTATTTCATTAAACAACATTGTTCCAACCAAACGAATCATCACCGTATCTTTTGTTTGCGCTCCCCCAAATCGGTACGCCAAATACAAATGGTCTGTTTGACTACCAAAGTTTTCAAATTCAATCGGTTTTTCAATCGGCTTTTCAGCTACATAATTG
>JAHDIA010000625.1 GCA_020631035.1 Chitinophagales bacterium
AGGGGTTTTCAGACAGGTTCTTAACATAAACTTAATATGAAAACCCTGCACAATTCTAAATGTGCAGGGTTTTTTGTTTTTACTTTGCGGGAAAAATCCCAGTAATTATGACAACTGTAGACAATACTGTAGACAAAATTCAATTAAAAGACAAAAGCTTTGTACCCTATATCAGTGCTGAACAAATAGCAGAAGTTGTCCAAAAGCTAGCCCAACAAATCAACCAAGACTATGTAGGGAAAACGCCACACTTTATTGTGGTTCTTCACGGTTCGTTTGTTTTCGCAGCTGACTTACTTCGACAAATTACATTGCCTTGTAATATTAGTTTCATCAAATTGTCTTCCTATCTCGGAACCACTTCTACAGCTCAAATCAAGGTAGAATTGGATTTGGATAGAAGCTTGAGAGGTGAGGATGTCATTGTAATAGAGGACATTGTGGATACAGGCAATACTTTGGAGTTCCTAAGGGAAAAAATTGGATTTCACCAAGTAGCGAGCTTTAAAATTTTGTCCCTTTTGTTAAAACCTGACGCTTTCAAAAAAGATTTTCCCATTGATTATGTAGGAATCGAAATTCCTAACTACTTTGTGGTCGGTTACGGACTTGATTATGATCAGTATGGACGAAACCTAAAAGGAATTTATCAAGTAGAAGTATAGTATGAATGCTTTTAGGAGAATAAGTGTTTAGTTGCTATCTTCTATAAGAATCAATGAACAATATTTGGAAGATAATCAGGGTGTGTGAAAGATTACTATCAAATACTTGGTCTGGAATACGATGTGGGACAGGTCGAAATAAAACAGGCGTACCGTTCACTTGCTAAGCAATTTCATCCAGACCTCAACAACAGCGAAAAAGAGTACGAAGAACGCTTCAAAGAAATTAAGGAGGCCTATGAGGTCCTGGGGGATACTATGCGCAAGCGTTTTTACGACCAAGACTTTTTTAAAACAGTCAGGCAACAATATGATTATCAATCAACTAGCTTTAACAATTTTCAAAAGCAGCCTAAAAGAGAGCTTGAAATGCCCAAGTTTGGAGATTACCTTAGCGGTTTTTTTCAAACGCTGCAACTGTTTTTTAAATTCATCCAAGTAAGTGCATTTTTGATTTTAGGAGGCATATTGTGCTTTACTTTACTGTGTTTTGGCTTGCTTTTTTTATTAAAACTCCTATTGGGGATCTAACTATAACCAACATTTCACCAATGTCTTTCAATATTGTACTGCTATATCCACAAATACCCAACAATACTGGCAACATTGGGCGTCTGTGTGTGGCAACCAACACCATCTTACACCTTATTGAACCGCTGGGTTTTGAATTGAGTGACAAATACCTCAAAAGAGCTGGTTTAGACTATTGGCAACATTTAGAATACCACATTTACGATTCCTTTGATACTTTTATGGCTAAATACAGCGATAAGCCGATGTGTTTTTTTAGTGCCAAGGCAAAACAATCTTTTTGGGACCATTCTTTTCAAAAGGAACAATTTTTGTTGTTTGGAAGGGAAGCCGATGGATTGCCCGATACCATCAAAGAACAATATGCAGCCCAATTGGTGAAAATTCCATTTGAGGGCAAAGTACGTTCTTTTAATTTGGCGAATGCGGTATCTATTGCACTTTTTGAAGCAATCCGACAAACGAGATGATACAAGATGATAAATGATGATAAATAATAATTTTCTTTATTTTTGCACCAAAAATTAATCAAACTGTTAATATATGGTTGTTGAAACAACAGAAGCACTCGATTTTTTGAGTGTCTTAGGTCTAGAAGACAAAAACCCTGGCGTCTCTACTGGTTTACAGTGGTTCGACGGCAAAGGAAAATATTTAACTTCCAACTCTCCTGTAGATGGACAATTGATTGGAAAAGTCAAATCAGCTACGGCTGGCGAATACGAAGAAGTGGTAGAAATTGCTCAAGAAGCCTTTAAAGCTTGGAGAAAAGTTCCTGCTCCCAAAAGAGGTGAAATTGTTCGCCAAATTGGGGAAGAACTCAGAGCCTACAAAGAACCATTGGGCAAATTGGTTTCCTACGAAATGGGAAAAAGCTACCAAGAAGGATTGGGAGAAGTACAAGAAATGATCGACATCTGCGATTTTGCAGTGGGGCTTTCTCGTCAATTGTATGGATTGACTATGCACTCTGAACGTCCCAACCACAGAATGTACGAACAATGGCATCCACTAGGCATTGTAGGCATCATTACTGCTTTCAATTTTCCTGTAGCCGTTTGGGCTTGGAATGCCGCCATTGCTTGGGTATGTGGCGATGTTTGTATTTGGAAGCCTTCTGAAAAAACACCACTTTGCAGCATTGCTTGCCAAAAAATAGCCAATAGAGTATTTGAACGCAATGGCATACCCGAAGGCGTTTCTTGTATTGTAAATGGTGATAGAAAAATTGGAGAACTCCTAGCAAAAGATACCCGTATTCCATTGGTATCAGCTACTGGCTCAACCAGAATGGGCAAAGATGTCGCTGCCAAAGTCGCTGCAAGATTGGGGCGTTCGCTCTTAGAATTGGGTGGAAACAATGCCATCATCATTACGCCCAATGCCAATTTGGAGATGTCGATTCCTGGGGTGGTCTTTGGAGCTGTGGGAACCTGCGGACAAAGATGTACTTCTACCCGTCGTTTGATTGTACACAAAAGCATGTTGGCAAAAGTCAAAAAGAGCTTGACCCGTGCCTACGCTCAATTAAAAATTGGTGATCCTTTGGATGAAGGCAATCACGTAGGACCACTCATCGACAAAGATGCGGTTCAAAATTACCTCAATTCGATCAAAGCCGTCAAAAAGCAAGGTGGTAAAATGATCGTTGAGGGTGGGGTACTCAAAGGCAAAAAATACGAATCAGGTTGTTACGTTAGACCTTGTATTGCACAAGTCGAAAACGATATGGACATCGTACAACACGAAACCTTTGCACCAATTTTGTACGTCATCCCTTACAACAAATTGGAAGATGCAATTGCCCTACAAAATGCCGTTCCACAAGGATTGTCATCAGCGATTATGACCAGCAATATGTTGGAGGCAGAGCAATTCCTTTCTTGCGAAGGTTCTGACTGTGGTATTGCCAATGTCAATATTGGAACATCGGGTGCGGAAATTGGTGGAGCTTTTGGAGGAGAAAAAGAAACAGGGGGCGGAAGAGAATCTGGTTCAGACGCTTGGAAAGCCTATATGCGTCGCCAGACCAATACCCTCAACTATGGAACTTCTTTGCCACTAGCACAAGGCATTAAATTTAACATATAATAAGAAGTAAAATGACATTTTTGTAGGCAATATGCCAAGTGAAAATGTCATTTTTTTAATAAATCCAAGGTGACACTTTACTAATGGCAATCTGTCAAGCAAAAGTGTCACCTTTTTTTATTTTGCAACGCCATTGGTTTATGGCTACATTCAGTCAGGTTAGCCAACGCATATTTTGCCCCTTGTACAAGCGTTCATCCATCCGCTCATCCTACGCAGAATACTTGTAAATACTAGGTTTAAGTTGGAAGTAATACTCCTTATTTGTGAAACAAAACGAAAACCATAACTATTTGGATTCTATAGAAATAATTTATTACGATTTAAAAGACGAAAAATACGAATGCTTTAGGAGGGTGGAATTGAGAAAAGTAGAAGGTTTTCGTAAAGGTGGTAAATTTGTAGACTTTCGTTTAAATGGGAAATCCTTTAAGGAAATTATTGAGGAAAATGTAAGGAACAACCTCTTTAATAGCTCTATTTTTAATTTAGCTTCAACAGTTTTTTTTGATGAATTAGATTTTGCATTTGCAAAAATACAGTTGATAAGATTATTGGGGAAAAAAATAGAAGAAAGAGATATAATCGAAATATTTAGTTGTTACAATAATTACAACCACAGTATTGAGGACATTAGAGATATGGCAAAAAAGGAAAACCAAGACTTGGTTAATTTCATAGT
>JAHDIA010000626.1 GCA_020631035.1 Chitinophagales bacterium
TTTGATTTTATCTTTGGTATTGATTGTGATCCTACAATCAAGAACGGTTTGGTTGGCGACTATACTTTTTGCTTTCCTGATTGGAGGGATGTATCTATTGACACAACGAAAAAACAACATACAATTGCCCTGGAAAAAATTGGGAATCTATGGTGGAGGTGTTTTGGGGATGGTCTTCTTGGTCGCCTTGTTAACAGGCAATTTATCGGGTTTTGCCGATCGTTTGGACCTATCCAATTCAACAGCAAGTCGTTCAGGAAACGAACGTTTGGTACAATGGGGAAAAACCATTGACTTGATTCAGGCAGATGGTATCCTAGGAATTGGACCCGATAACTGGAAGATTCGCTATATGGAAAATGGTCTACACGGATTACGCAAAGCAATGGCAAATAGAGTGTTTGTTCAACCCCACAATGATTTTTTATGGGTATGGTCAGAAACAGGCATTGGCGGTTTGGTCTCCCTTTTAGCGATTTTGGTTTTACTAATCGTAGTAGGCATCACCATTATTAGAAAAGGAGAACCCAAAAACCAACAGAGAGCCATCATTTTATTGGCAATGGTATTGACCTTTTACTTTATGACTTGCTTAACCAGTATGCGTTTCAACCTAGAACATCAAAGCCTAATGATGTTGGCAATGGCATTATTGATGAGCTTATACACTCAAACCAAATCAGAAGACAAAGCTTGGAAAGTCCCAAGTTTAGCCATTTGGGGAACTGTGATCTTGGCAGCAGGCTTTACCACTTTTATTGCCTTTAGCCGCTTACAGTCTATGAAGCATTTTACAGAAGCCACCCGACAATTGGATCGAAAGAACTATAAATCTTGTTTGAGTAATTTGAAGAAAGTCAATCTACGTTATTTCAATATGTTGTACAATGGAATGCCTGTGGCATATTATGAAGGATTGGCACAAAAAAACCTAGGCAATTACCCCAAAGCAGAAGCCGCTTTAAACAAAGCATTACTCGTACACCCCAACCAAATCAAAACTTTCAATACATTGGGAGATGTCTATTTTAAACAAAAAGATTTTACGACAGCCGAAAAGCATTACAAAAGAGCAGTCGAAATTAACCCAATGTACGATGAGGCAATATTCGACATCGTTCGAGCCAACATTAATATGCGCCGTTTAGACGAGGCAGAAACTTGGTTAAACAAAACCACCACTAAGCCAGAAGAGAAACAGAAATTATTGCAAATCATTCAGCAGAATCGGATGGTGAATTGAATATGGAAATGTAGATAAGTTTATGTTTAGAGAAAATAAAATTTGCTTTTTTTGTTTGGAATACGTATTTTTGAGTTGAGCAAAATACGTGTTATGTCAACCAAATTAACTTTGACAGTAGATAAAAATATAATAGAAGAAGCAAAAAAATATGCCAAAGCCAATGGACGTAGTTTGTCCAATATTATTGAAGAATATTTAAAAGCTTTGGTAAGTCAAGAAAGTGAAAAAGAAGAGGATTTTGAAATAAGCCCATTGGTGAAATCACTTTGGGGTTCTGTCCAAACACCTTCTGATAAACAGAAAGATAAAGATTTGTTGACCGATGCTTTAATGCAAAAATATTTATAGTGAATCAAGTATTTTTAGACACCAATGTAGTAATTGATTTTTTGACAAAGAGAATTCCCCTTCCACCGAATAAAAATGACATCATCTACCAACACATCTGATCCTGTACAAGCCTCAATCGTCACCAGTTGTCCACTCTCAATCCGCCCCCGCATAGAACCACCAATGGGGCGAATCTGACATTTGCCCGTTTCCTCCAACTGCTTCAATGCTTCCTTAGTAATGGTTAAATAATAAGTTCTTTGTTTTTGGCAATAAGATTTTTTGACATACAAGGAAAAAAACGCAGTCCTAGCAGCGCTAAGGCGAGTATTTTTGACGCCGTAGGTTGAAAAATATTGCAGCCAAAATCGGGAAGTTGTTTTTTTACCATTACTTAACCCAACTCATTGCCCGTGATTGCATCATTCCAAATATCCCAGGCTTTCTCTGCCTGAAGTTCGAGCATTTCCAAACCATTCTTAACCACAGCTCCTTGCGTTTTGCCCTTTTGCATAAACAGGGTTTCGGCAGGATTATACACCAAATCATATAATAAATGTCGTTTATGTATATGTTCATAAGGCAAATTGGGGCAAGCATTGACCTTAGGAGACATTCCAAGCGGAGTTGTATTGACAATGATGGTGTATTCAGACAATAAATTTTTATCTATTTCTGTATAAGCAATCTCTTTTTTTTCAGGTGTACGAGAGACCAGTTTATAGGCAATGTATAACTTATCTAAAACGAATTGCACCGCCTTGGCCGCTCCACCCGTCCCCAAAATCAAAGCTTTTTGGTGATGCGTCAACAATGGACGCAAAGATTGTTCAAAGCCCCAAACATCTGTATTAAAACCCTTCGTTTTGCCTCCTACAATCTTAATGGTATTTACCGCACCAATAGCCGCAGCACTTTCATCAATTTCATCCAAAAATGGAATGACCACTTCCTTGTACGGAATGGTTACATTCAAACCAAGAAGGTCTGAGGCAAACAAATCTTTGACCATTTCAATTTGTTCAAGCGGATACAAATCATAAGCACATCCCTCTATCTTTTCTCGCTCAAATTTTTTGGCAAAATAAGTAGGCGAAAACGAATGCGAAAGGGGATAACCAATTAAACCAAATTTTTTCATCTATTGTATATCTAAATTTTTAGGGGCGACTCTCCTCGTTTCAGACCAGTGCAGTCTGGTATCCTTGCATGCTCACTCATACCAGCACACTTATCCATCCTCTTACGCCACGCTTCAACAAATAAAAAACTAAATATTATTCAAAACCTGCTCAACAATATAAGTCAACTGATCTTCCCTTAGCAGCTTTAAGTGTTAAGCAAAGCGTCACTTAGAACCTGTCTGAAAACCTATTCTGAGTTTGAGACAGAAGTATTTTGTGCTAGAACAAGGCGCAAAAAACGGAGTTTAGCCATAGCTAAATGAGTATTTTTGTAACGCAGTGCTAGTGCAAAAGACGAAGTTTCAGACCAGCAAGAGGGTTTTCAAACAGGTTCTTAAAGCAGAAAGGACGCCAACGGTTCGACGGTTCGATTTGCAACTTGGAGAAATTGGAAGTTTCTTGATTTAGAATGTCAAGCTAACAATGAGCTATACATTACCCATAACCTGCTCAACAATATAAGTCAACTGATCTTCGTCCAGTTCCGTATGCATAGGCAAGGAAATAACCTGTTTAGCCAATTTTTCAGATACAGGAAAACTTCCCTCAGCATAACCCAAATCTTTATAAGCATTGTGCAAATGAATAGGGTAGGGATAATACACCATCGAAGGAATGCCCGCCTCACTCAACTTTGCTCGTAATCCATCTCTATCCCCATCATAAGTAAGCGTATACTGATGGAAAACATGCTGACTATAATCAGCTCTAAAAGGAATACTCACTTTGGGATGATTTTTAAATGCTTGGTCATAGAAATCAGCAGCACTACGTCTTGCTTCAATATAATTGTCCAATTGTTTGAGCTTGGCATCCAAGACAACCGCCTGAAAACTATCTAAACGAGAATTGACACCTACATATTCCGATTGGTATTTTTGAACTTGTCCGTGATTGGCAATACAGCGAATCTTGTGCGCCAATTCCTCATCATTGGTAAACAAAGCACCTGCATCACCATAAGCCCCCAAGTTCTTGGACGGATAAAAAGAAGTACAACCAATGTCTCCAATGGTGCCTGCTTTTTGAGTCTGACCATTGGCAAAATGATAATCAGAACCAATTGCTTGAGCATTGTCTTCAACGATTTTGAGATCGTGTTTCTGAGCAATTGCAAGAATGGGTTCCATATCACAAGCTTGCCCATACAAATGAACAGGAATGATGCATTTGGTATTGGGCGTAATAGCTGCCTCAATTTGCGAA
>JAHDIA010000627.1 GCA_020631035.1 Chitinophagales bacterium
GGCATTTCTGTTGTATCTATTGGCATCTCACTGGTATCTACTGGCATTTCTGTTGTATCTATTGGCATCTCACTGGTATCTACTGGCATTTCTGTTGTATCTATTGGCATCTCACTGGTATCTACTGGCATTTCTGTTGTATCTATTGGCATCTCACTGGTATCTACTGGCATTTCTGTTGCAAGAGGTTTAAGTGGTGTTGCATTGATGGTTTGTCTCCCAGTTTTGTCTTCGCTGTAGTTTTGGACCAATGCCAAGATGGCAAAATCTTCGTAATTGAATTCTTCGGGAAACTCATATTGAAAAGTGGTTGAGTAAACCGCATTATCTTGGGTATTTTCTGGAATGACTCCTGCCAATCCCCAAGCACCTCCTAACATTGCTCGAACCACATTTTTGAACTCATAGTTCTGGACAGGGTCCCCTGCTCCCTCTAAGGGATGGTCTTCCACCTCATTGAAGTAATTGGTTTGGAAATAATCAATATTACCTGGGTCGCTAAAGGTCTCTTGTACTATGTAGCAATTGACTCTATAATCTCCCGTTAAAATGGCATTAGAAGTAACATCTACTTTTACCTCTAACATTCGGGTATCTGGATTGTAGGTATTTTCGCTACTGACCTCAAATGGAATGATGCTTCCATAGTTTTGATTAAAAGCGATATGCCAGTCATCCCAGTACACCCCTACATTAAATGCAAAATCAAATTTAGTTCGGTTAAAAGTAGCAGAGGGCGAACCATTGGCAAAGGCTGCGACCACTTCATCACCTTCGGGAAAAGAAAGTGCGTCATTCCAATGAAGGCTCACTTCAACAAAATCATCATGCTGTAACAAGAGGGTGTCCATAATGTAATCCCCATTGGGACAAAAGCCACACCAAGTCCCTGTAAATTTCTCAACCAATATCATGCGTTCACCACTTTGGGCAAAGGCAAAACAATTAAAAAAGAGGGCAAAAAATAATGGTAAAAATAAATTTTTCATATACGTATTTTTTACAAAAACATATTTGTTTTACAAGTATAGTTCTCCTTGTTTAAATTAAATGTCATTTATCGACAAAAAGCTGTTAAAAAGACTCCAATTGTGGAGACTTTCTTGTATTTTTACGTATAAATAATAGATAAGGTATCACACACTAAACAATTAGGCAGCAGGAATGAATTTGAAATACTTTAGTATATTCTTTTTACTTATAAACATTTATGCAATAAATGAACTAAAAGCACAATCAATTGTAACAGATCTAGCACAATTGGATTTTGGTGAAGTTATGTATGAAGAAGAGAAGACACTTCCACTTTTGGTGACCAATACAACAGAGCAAACCATCCGCATTATAGACATTCAATTTTTTGATACCTTTTTGAGTCCTGCTTTTTTCTCTGACATTCATTCTTTTGATTTAGCACCCAACAACTCCAAAGAGATTCAAGTCTCCTTTGCCCCTCTTCACAACATTGATCACAATACAGAACTGTTTATTGTTACAGAAAACCGAGGAGCCTTTTCCGTAGATTTGATTGGGCAAGGTAGATATGACAATCCCTATTACAATGTCACCAACAATTTGAGTGAAGAGGCTTTAAAAGATGCATTGACTCAAAAATTGAACAACAATACCTACTCTTTGAGTTACAATGAGGCCAGAGATGAAATGTATATGTATTTGGACAATCACAAAACCAATACGATTGGTGCCAATACAAATACCATTGAGGGAGTGTATACTGGTGAGATTGCAAGTGGCTACAACAGTCGTTCGGAATTACAAAGCAATTTTAACTTCAATTGCGAGCATACTTGGCCGCAGTCATATGGGGCTTCTGGTTCTCCCATGAAATCAGATATACATCATTTGTTTCCAACTAAGAATTCGGCTAATTCTGTTCGAGGCAATTTGAGGTTTGGCATTGTCAATGAGCCAACTTGGGAAGTTGGTGGCTCTAAAAAAAATTCTGTACGATTTGAGCCTAGAGACAATCAAAAAGGCATTAGTGCCAGAGCAATGCTCTATTTTATCATTCGATACCAAAACAATTCTGATTTGAATTTGTCTTGGTTTACCTTACAAGAAGACATCTTAAAAGAATGGTCTAACAATTTCCCTCCTGAAGAGCAAGAAATTTGGCGCAATCAGGAAATATACAATCTTCAGAACAATCGCAATCCCTTTGTAGATTATCCACAATTGGTTGATAGAATCAGTTATTTCTCAATAGAATCGGAAAATGAGGTAGAAAAAATCCACCCTTCGACTGAGTGGGTAGATTTTGGGCTGATTGAAGCCAATCAATCTGTCGAATACCAAGTAGCCATCTACAATGATGGAACAGAAACGGTTGATTTGAGCAATTTTTCGATCAGCAATGCCCCTGAAATTGAGTTGGTTTTACCCGAAAATGAAAATATGGAATTGGCGGCTGGAGAGGATTATTCCTTTACATTAAACTTAGCAAACGCAAGTGGCGAACGCATTGTGGGAAGTCTTAATTTTGAGACGGACATTCCCAATCAAGCCAGCATACAAATTCCAATTTATGCCAATCATACTATGGGTATAGATGATTGGGAAATTGAAAATTGGTTGGAGTCTGTAGAATTGTATCCCAATCCTGCTAAGGACTTCATCAACATCAGATTTGCCAAATCTA
This sequence comes from Chitinophagales bacterium, assembly GCA_020631035.1. Taxonomy (GTDB): domain Bacteria; phylum Bacteroidota; class Bacteroidia; order Chitinophagales; family UBA2359; genus JAHDGP01. Next base: position 2,660 of record JAHDIA010000627.1, read on the forward strand.
CCAATGAAATGGTAGAAATTGCTGTCTACAATAGCTCTGGGCAATTGATAACTGAAATCAACACCCAACAAGCCCAACATTTCCTTCCTTTGAAAGAATTCAATACAGGTGTTTACTTTATGCAACTCAAAAGCAATGAGCAAGTTGGTGTAAAGACCTTTGCCATCCAACGATAACTCTATTTCATTTATTAGTTTTCGGAAAATAAATATAAAGGTGACACTTTTCTAATTCTAAAGTTTTAAGATGATACTATTTTCTTAAAAGGCGTCACCTTTGGAAATCAGAAGTGTCGGATGAGCGGGTGGATACACTTTGAGACGCAGCCCAAAATATGCGTTGGTTAACCAGACCAAGACCTAGCCTAGTACCACAGCCGTTGCCCAATAATCAAAAAATCATATATTCAAAAAAGTGTCGTCTTCACACTTTTTAAAGCTTTGAATTTGAAAGCAGAAAAAGGCTTTTTAACTAAATTTTATTGTACCTTTGCAAAAATTTTTATAAGGCTAATTTCAATTTTGAATGGGCAAGACAATTAAATTAAAAAAAGGCTATGATATAAACATCATAGGCAAGCCACAAAAAAAAGTTGCTGGCAATTATGTATCAAAGACTTATGCCATCAAGCCAACGGATTTTATTGGGATCGCCCCCATCCCCAAAATGCTGGTGGAACAAGGTCAAAAGGTACAAGCTGGAGATGCACTTTTTTATGACAAAAGCAATGAATTCATTAAGTATGTAACCCCTGTGAGTGGAACTGTAGCAGAGATTAAACGGGGTGCAAAAAGAGCCATTGTAGAAGTCATTGTAGAGGCTGATTCCAATAATTCCTACCGATCTATTCCTAATGTTGACCTTAATTTGATTGACCGAGAAGTGCTGATCAAGCACCTGATGGAATATGGTTGTTGGCCATTTTTGACCCAAAGACCTTTTGGGGTCATTGCTGATGCTACAGAAACTCCCAAAGCCATTTTTATTTCGGGATTTGACTCGTCTCCATTGGCAAATGATTACAATTATAGCATTGTTGACAGTCAAAACTACCTTCAGGCGGGTATTGATGCATTGAACATTCTTTCTGGTACAACGGTTAACTTGAGCTTGAGTCAACGTTCTCAAGCTGCCAACGATTTGACACACATTAAGAATGTAGAAAAGCATTATTTTGATGGTCCACATCCTTCGGGTAATGTTGGTATACAAATTCACCACATCAATCCGATTAATAAAGGTGAAATTGTATGGACCATTCGTTTATTAGATGTTGTTGCTTTGGGTAGAGTATTGCTCGATGGTC
>JAHDIA010000628.1 GCA_020631035.1 Chitinophagales bacterium
AAGCTGCCAAGATCAACAATGTGGTTCGTTTGTCGCAAGACGATATAGATTTTTATTTTGATACCAAAGGCATCGACAATGATTTTGAGGAAGCTTTGGGGACCTACGATTTGGAAGCCAATGAAGCCTATACCAGTTTGTTCAATGTGATTCACTTGATTTTGGAACACACCGAAGGAAGCTTTAAGTATTTGATTGACATACAAATCAATCGCAGTCACGAAGTGGGCGTCTACCCCATCGAAATCAATTTGAGTGGTTTGTTGCAAGAATTTCAGGCAAACGATGGCAATGAAGAAGCTGTCAAAGCCAAAATGGAAAACATCTTTGGTAGTCAAGAAAGTTATGATACTTTTTTACGTGCCAAACAAACAGAGTTCGATACTTTTTTACGCAAATTGGAACAACACATTCGGACTTACATTCGCATTGACGATGTGGTAGCCGATAGCCAACAAAAAATGGTTGTACCCAAAGCAGACGCACCACAACGCAGCAAAGATGTAGCTCCTAATCCTGGTGCGCCTACGACTGTTTTTCACGGTTATTATGGGTTTGGAAATTGGATTTGGTATGCTATGATTTGGGGCTCAATGTGCAATCACCACGATATACACATTCACGACACCCAATTGATTTCAGATGGAGGAGATATGATTGGCGAAATTGGTGCCGAAGGATTGGATGCTGGTGATTCCAGTTTGTTTGATACCGAAATGGATTTTGATGACCGCCTTGCAGACAATATGGGCGATATTGACGGAATGGATGGAATGGATGGTTTTGACGGAATGGACGGAATGGACGGAATGGATGGTGGAGATGGAGGCTGGTTCGATTTTGGAGGTGATGCCGATTTTGGCGGAGGATTTGACTTTGGGGGATTTGATTTTTAATTAAAAATTCAAGATTGAAGATGCAAAATTTAGGATTGAAGACGAAAAATTGAAAACTCCAAGTGGATTCTATACTAAAATGGTCTATGAAGTCCAAACTGAAAAGGTCTTTCAGCTAACATATGACTTTTGAGGTTTTACAAGAATGCTATTTTTTTGTATATTGCAGTTTTTGTGTAAATAAAATTAGTTGGGATTTTTATGCGATTATTATTACCTCTTTTTTTAATGTTGTTGAGTACAACAACAATGGCGGATACTTTTGGTGAAGTCGTAACATTGCTCAATACCAATTGTGCCTCTGGTTATGGTTGTCATTCTGGTGATACGCCTGCTTTTGGCTTGGACTTTACTGTTGATAGAGATGCCATTTATGAGCAGCTTGTTGGAGTAGCTCCTGGTACAGCAGAAGCTGTTAACAAAGGATATGAATTGGTTAAAGCTGGTGATCCAGGTCGTAGCTTTTTGTATAGAAAAGTCAATCATGGCTTGCACGAAGATAGCAATTTGGGTGACGATCAAGGACTGTCTATGCCGATTGCAGGACCGATGCAAGACCACGAAATTGAATTGATTCGTCAGTGGATTTTGTATGGGGCAAAAAATGACGAGGAAACTTACATTAGTTCTGATTTATTGGAAGATTACTATGTCAATGGCAATGGATTGGAAAGAATCGAAGCTCCTGCCCCACCTGCTCCTGGTGAAGGATTTCAATTGCATCTTGGTCCAATTTTCTTGGAACCTAATGGCGAGGTTGAGTATGTGTACCGCTACGAATTGCAAAATGAAGAAAGCTTTGAAGTCAATCGAATCAATACCATTATGAATGAGTCTTCTCACCACTTTTTATTTTTTAAATTTAATGAAGGAGAAGAAAACAGTCAAGACAATGGTTTATTAGAAGTTGGACTGATTTCGTCAGCAACTGGTGAAGCGTCGGCAATAACCTCTAATACCAAAATGATTAGTGGTTGGGCATACAGTAAAGATATAGCACTACCACAAGGTACTGCCTTTACTTGGAATAAAGATGAAGTCCTAAAATACAATTATCACATTAAAAACTACCACCAGTCTGCTATCTTACCAGCCGAATTGTACATCAATGTGTATACTCAAGAGGCTGGCACAGCTTTACATGAAATGCATTCAGAGTTTCATTTATGCGAAGAACCTTTGATTTTTACTTTACCACCTGGCGAAACGACACTAGAATGGCATTTTGATCAGAGATATTTGGACGAAGCAGGTGCCAACGATATCATTCATCTGTGGTCAATGGGCGCCCATACTCACCAGTATGGAACCGACTTTGATGTTTACTACGATGACAACGGCTTTTTTGAACAAATCTATGAAGGTTTTTACAATCCTGATTACTCTTTCAATCAGGGTTTTTATGATTATTCCGAACCACCTTTTAGATTTTTTGACGAGTTTTTTGACTTTAAAGCGTCTGACGGATTGCAAGTTTATGCTGCATATAACAATACTTCTGGTGGCAATATTACGACAGGCTTGACCACAGAAGATGAAATGTTTGGTATGTTTATTCAATACCTAACTGGTGACATTAGTGATTTGGCCGATTTGGAAGAAGAGGAAGACACCATTTCTGGTATAGGAGATATACCTCAAAAAGATTGGTCGATATTCCCCAATCCAAGTACAGGAAACATCACACTTGATTTGACACAATTCAATGAGTCTGTCGAAGTGCGTATTTTCAATGTATTGGGCGAAACGGTTTACCAACAAAATTTTGCGGCCAATCAAAGCACCCCACAAATTGATTTGGGTGAAGCGGCAAGTGGCTTCTATTTGGTACAAATCAAAGGAGAAGGCACAAAGTCTGTTCAGAAGTTGCTCATTGAGGATTAGGAATAATTGAAAATTAAAGATTCAAAATTGAATACACCTTATCTCAACTTAACAATTAAAAGTGACCTTTAAGGAGTAAATAATCAAAATTAAAGTAATTGCAGTTTCAATTTATACTGCAAAATACTTGGAGCGATGTTTGCTGGGATCATCGCTCCTTTTTTATTTACCAAAATATTCACGTTCTTTGACAATTCTTGCAGAAGAGAGCTAGTTCTTAAACAAGCTATCTGGTCGCCTCTGGCTCTCCCTACTATTTGTTCAAGAACCACTCCAAAAATTGTCAAAGAACCAGCATTCATTTATACCTAAACCATCAAGCTTTGTTTAACTACATCATTTGGGACCCCAACCCCATTGTCTTTCAAATTGGCTCTTATGCCTTTCGCTGGTATGGGATTATGTGGGGCTTAGGAGTGATGGCTGCTTGGTTGTTTTTAAGCTATACCCACCATTACGAAAAAAAAGACAATCGCTTACTCATTCGCTTGATGGAATACCTCTTTTTTTCTGGTATCATTGGAGCAAGATTGGGACAAATTATTTTTTACGAACTAAACTATTTCATACAAAATCCCCTAGAAATTTTTATGATTTGGAAAGGAGGCTTGGCAAGTCATGGCGGTGGCATTGGCTTATTGGTTGGTGCCTATTTGTTTGCCCGTAAATACTCCCAATACACTTTTTGGTGGATCATTGACCGAGTGGTGGTTGTTTTGTGTTTGAGCGTCGGATTGGTTCGCATTGGCAACCTACTCAATTCCGAAATTGTAGGCAAAGCAAGCAATCTTCCCTGGGCGTTTCACTTTGTCCAATACGATGGGCCACAATCCTTGATTTACCGTCATCCCTCCCCACTTTACGAAACACTGATGGTTTTTGGCATCTTTGCCCTTTTGTTGTATTTGTACCACAAATCAACATTTAGACAAGCGGGTAAATTGACAGGCTTGTTTTTTGTCTTGGCATTTAGCGGGCGTATCTTACTAGAGTTTTTCAAAGAAGACGCCCTCTGGACACAAATGTTGAGTGTCCCTTTTGTTTTGTGTGGACTGTATTTGTTGTTTAGCAAAACCCCAACAGTTAAATGAAACTACTCCTTATCAATGACGAGCCACAATTTGAACCCATTTTCAAACAATACGTTAGCGAATGGGCAAACGAACAAATGCCA
>JAHDIA010000629.1 GCA_020631035.1 Chitinophagales bacterium
CAAAAATTCATTAGCCAAAACATCAATTTATTTAAATTACAGAGTATTTAATGGTGAATGATTCTTGATGTTGCGTTTTATATTTATATTGATTTTAAACTTTAAACATAAAGCTATATTTTGAAACAAAAACGAAAATCTATGATGACACACTACAATGTAGACGGTTTTGACAACACTTTGGGCTTGATGTATCTTGCTATCAAAGAGGAACAAAAAAAACGGGCTTTTTCCAATTTAAAAGGCAACAATAGCATCATTAAAAATATAGCCATTTATGATATACACAATCAAAGCACCAGTTATCTATTTGATAATTTGCCAGAACATAGTTCTATAAGAGATATTTGGTTTGAACAATATTATGATGACAAATTAAAAAGAATTGCCTACAGCACGTCTGTTAATGTTCGCAACAATGAAAATGTTTCATCTAGACCATTAAAACAAAATTTATTAATTAAAGTATGGAATGTCAATCAAGAAGTCTACACACTCTTTTTATCCGATAAGCGAGGAAAAAACAAAACAGAATTGGCAACATTTGACAAGGAAAGTGACTTTTTTATAGATGCATACAATGCAAAAATCCACATCATTAAACAAGTGAGCGATCAATTGCAGATTGCAACTTATGATTGGTAATTGGTTTGGCGTGAAGCGGATGGAAAAGCGAAACAACAGCGCACCAAAAGAGCCGATGCCTACGCCTGATTGTAGCGGATACCCCGCAATAGGGGCGAATGGCATTCGCCCAATATGAGGAGTAGCAGCGGAAAGCAGGGAGTCACCATCGTTTGAAAAACCAACATTCCGTTCAAAAATGAAAAAAGGGTATGTACAAAAGCAATTATTATTGGAATGCTAACAATACTTGTCAATCATTGTGTAACAGGAAAACGATCCGAGTTTGACGGCTTTGATCGTTTAAATATTGAATTAGTGAAATAGAACAATATTTGTATTTTTGCGAACAAATAAAATACAAACATGACAAAAATCAGCAAAGCCAATTTAGACTTTCTAAAAGACATAAAGGAAAACAACAATCGTGAATGGTTTGCCGAAAACAAAGACCGCTACGAAACTGCTCACGAAAATATGAAAGAATTCGCCAATGCCATTCTAGTCAGAATGCAAGCACATGATGATATTGAACGTTTAAAACTGTATAGAATTTATAGAGATGTTCGCTTTTCCAAAGACAAGTCTCCCTACAAATATTATTGGTGGGCAGGCTTGCGAAGAGCCACCGCCCAGTTGCGAGGTGGCTACGTTTTTTCAATCGAACCCAATGGCGAGAGTGTCGTTGGTGGTGGCTTCTACTCCCCCAACAAAGAAGATTTAAAATTAATCCGTGACAAAATAGCTGTAGACGACGAACCACTTCGCAAAATCTTAGCCAACAAAACCTTTAAAAAATACTTTGGTACACTCCAAGGCAATCAACTCAAAACCGCCCCAAGAGGTTACGAAAAAGATCACCCCGCCATCGACTTGCTTCGCTACAAACAATTCTATGTTCACCGCAGCTTCTCTGACGCATCCGTCCTCAGAAAAGATTATGTAGACAAAGTAGTAGAAACTTTCCTAGCACTCCGTCCCTACTTCGACCATATGAGCGAAGTTTTGACAACGGATATGAATGGGGAACCGATGTATGATTGATTTTAGAATGACGAATTTAGAATGGCTAAGCATTTTTGCCCATTGTTGATTAAGTGATTAGTAAATTAGGGAAATTGATTGTTTACAAAACTCAAATCACCCAATTACTCAATCAACTAATCACAACAAAATAGTGAGCCTGTCGAACTATAATTTTAGAACAAGCTTGCCACGTTTCTCTCCATTGAACAAACGCAAAAAGGTATCGTGAAAATTCTCCATTCCTTCCGCAATGTGTTCCTTAGATTTTAGTTGCCCCATTGCCATCCATTGCGCCATTTCCATTGCAGCTTTTTTGTAGTCCTTGGCATAATCCAAAATCACAAAACCTTCCATTCTAGCCCGATTGACCAAAAGCGACAAATAATTGCTAGGCCCTTTAATGGCATCGGTATTGTTGTATTGCGAAATCGCCCCACAAATGACCACTCTTGCCCGCATTCTCAAACGAGTCAAGGCGAGGTCCAATATTTCGCCACCAACATTGTCGAAGTAAACATCCAATCCTTTGGGACAGGCTTTTTTTAGGGCCGCCCTCACATCTTCATTTTTATAATCAATCGCAGCATCATAGCCCAACTCCTCTTTGATGTATTGACATTTTTCAGGACCACCTGCAATGCCCACAACCGTACAGCCTTTGAGCTTGGCAATCTGTCCTACCACACTGCCCACAGCACCAGCCGCACCCGATACCAAAACCACCTCACCTTCTTTGATTTGTCCTACATTTAATATCCCAAAATAAGCCGTCAAACCAGGCATTCCCAAAGTTCCCAAGAAGGTAGGCAAGGGGGCAATTTCGGGAAAGACCTTGTGCCAGCCCGTATTGCTTTGTCCAACCGCATAGTCCTGTACCCCACCCCAGCCAGACAAAAACTCACCAACTTTGTATTCTTCATTTTTGGACTCAATGACTTCACCCACCGAACCTGCACGCATCACATCACCAATAGGAATGGGTGGAATGTAAGATTTTACATCGTTCATCCATCCACGCATTGCAGGATCAAGCGAAATATGTGATTGTTTTACCAAAAATTCTCCCTCCTTGATTTCGGGTTTGGCAGTTTCTTGAAGTGTCCAAGTATCTTTTTCGGGTAGTCCCACTGGGCGTTTTGCCAATATAAGTTGACGGTTCATATTTATTTTATTTTTTTATGTTTCAATATCAAAAATGTACAGAACATTTACCGCTAATATTCGGTAAAATATATTACCAATTCAATGTGAAGATAAGAAATAATATGTTTTACCAAACAGCATTTCCAAATCATTATAAGACACATTTTAACATTTCGCTCGTAAGCTTTTTAAACTTATGAAAGTCATATACCCAAAACAACTATTATGCATTTGAGTAACTTATGGTCCCTACGACTTGGATTTTCTTCTAGGCAAAGTCAGCAGATAAAACAACTAGGCTTGGAAAGATTTCTACAAAAATCCTTCGCAAGCTCGCCACATACTCCCAAAGCACATACTTTATTAGACCAACCACTTACCAAACTAAAGGATATTAAAGACGCAATTAAAACGCATCGTTCTTTGTCTAGTGAAGAAAAAAAAGAAAAAAGGAAAAAAAACGCAAAAAACTTTGATGCTCTTAGAGAATGGTGGATAGCAAAAATGCAAAAAGAGGAATATCCCCTTAGAGAAAAAATGGTTTGTTTTTGGCACAATCATTTTGTTGCAACAGAGCAAAAAGTAAGGTTGCCTTATTGGATTTACCAACACAATGCCCTCTTGCGCCAACACGCTTTTGGTAATTTTAGAGAACTCACCAGAGCAGTTGTCAAAAGCAATGCTATGATTAGTTATTTAGACAACAACAGCAATACCAAGAATTCCATCAATGAAAACTTGAGTAGAGAGTTGTTAGAATTGTTCACTTTGGGTCTTGACAAATATACCGAACGAAACATTAAGGATGGGGCAAAAGCTTTGGCAGGTTTGAGCTTTGGTGACAAAGAAGCTGTTTACAAAGCCTCAAAAGAAAACAACGAAATCAAAACTTTTTTTATTCGAAGAGGCAATTTCAAAGCAGATGATTTAATCGACATCATATTTGAACAGCCCAGTGCGCCTTACCTCATCACTCGCAAAATACTGCAATGGTTTATCTACGACAATCCGCCCGAAAATTTGGTTCGGCAATATGGAGATTATCTCCGAAAAGTGGATTTTGAGATGCGGCCATTTTTAAAACATGTTTTCACTCAAGAATACAACAAACCAAGCGAAGGGAGTAAAATCAAAGATCCTTTGGTGTTTGCCC
>JAHDIA010000630.1 GCA_020631035.1 Chitinophagales bacterium
ACTACAGCTAAAAAACCAGTTGGTAGACCTAAAAAAGCTACGACTACAACTACGGCTAAGGCTCCGACAGCTGCTGAAACCAAAAAGGCTGAAACCTTGAAGCGTATCAGTGCCAAAAAGAAAAGCATTGATTTTGCTACCATTGGTAAAGCTAGAAAAACCCAAAAAGACGATTTGAAAATGGTCAAAGGCATTGGTCCTTTTATCGAAGAAAAATTGTACGCTTTGGGTATCTACACTTTTGAACAAATAGGCAAATTCAACTCGGCAATCGAAGACAAAGTAAACGAAGCCATTGAGTTTTTCCCTGGTAGAGTCAAAAGAGACAAATGGGCTGTACAGGCTAGAGCTTTGAACAAAAAGAAATTGGCAGGTAAACTGTAAAAGTAATAAAAGAGTTTTCTGTCAATTTTTGCGGAAGATAGCTTATTCTTAACCAAGCTATCCAATTGTAAAAGAAGCCGCAAAAAGAGCCACAAAATATGACAAAAAAAGTCATAAAACTAAATGTCAAAGGAGTAACAGTTATGTTACTCCTTTTTTTTGTATATTTAGGCGAAAGCAGCAATAGAGTTCATTTGTTTAATTTTAAAGCACACAGATATATGAGAATACTCTACACTATTTCAGTTCTCTCACTTTTATGGATCACAAGTACCACAGTACAAGCTCAATCTAGTTTTGAATCTGTAGTTGAAATTTTTTCAACTAGTTGTGCTGGGAGTTCTTGTCATAGCAGTGACGCTCCCCACCCCTTAAAATTAGAAGGTAGTATTGATGACATCTATGCCAACCTAATCAATGTAGATGCAATCAATCCTGCGGCCTCTGAAAACAACAGTAAATTGATTGTTCCTGGTGACCCAACAGCCAGCTACTTATACCGAAAAGTCAATGGTGCCCTCTACGAATTTGACAAACTCAGAGAAGGCGAAGGACAAACCATGCCGATCAATTTTGAATTGAGCGACCTAGAAAAAGAAACCATCCGCCAATGGATTTTGTGGGGAGCCAAAAAAGAAGGTTCGCTATACAATGCCCAATCTATCTCTGAATACTATTCAGGAAATGCCTTGGAAGGTGTAGAGCCACTACCTATACCTGATCCAAGCGAAGGATTTCAAGTTCATCTAGGAACCATCTTTTTGGAACCAGGTCAAGAAATCGAAGTGATTAAGCCTGTTGAAATACCACTAGGAGACAGTCTTGAAATTACAGGATTTGAAGTGCGTATGAATGCCAATTCTTCTCACCACTATGGTATTGCTAGAGTATTAGATATAGAAGCCTCTACTTTTGACCCAGGTTTAAATGTTGTTGACAACTTCCTTACAGCATATGATTTCTTTAACAATTCAGAATTCATTACAGGTTCGCAGTTGGAAGAAAACTTTTACAACCTACCCGAAAATGCTGCCTACAGATGGGAAGGTCCCAAGTTCTTAAATTTAAACTACCACGTCAAAAACTATTCTTCTTCGGGTATTCTTCCAGCAGAGGGTTATGTAAACTTTTACTATCAACCCAAATACCAAGCTGAAAAAGAAATGAAAACTCGAACGCTTACCTATAGAGAAGACAATGTATTTGAATTACAAATATTGCCCAATGGTCAGGATACCACTTTTGTGATGGAACACTTCGATCCAGATTCTGATGAATACATCCAAATTTGGAGACTCCTACCACACACACACCTCTATGGGGTTGATTACGACATCTTTTTGAGAAATGCTGATGGTAGCAAGGGTGAACAAGTATATGAAGGATTCTACAATTACGATTTAGACTTTGATCAAGGATTTTATGATTACAGTCACGCCACCAATCGAACCTTTACTGATCATCCATTGTGGGTGAAAATGTCAGAAGGGCTTATACTCGAAGCGACGTACAACAACCCAGGTCCAGACCAAGTTGGTTTTGGTTTGACAACTGATGACGAAATGTTTGTAGGATACTATATGTATACTCAACCTACAGATGGTGAGGTGCCTGTTGCTCTAGACATAGAAGAACTCGACTTGAGTAGCATTCAGGTATATCCCAATCCTGCCAAAGAGGTGTTGTTCATCGACACTCCTCAAGAATTGGGCAACTACCAAGTGAGTGTGTTCAATTTGTCAGGTCAGTTGATGATGCACCACCGTATTAAGAACACACAAAATACCAACAAAATTAATATCGAAAACTTGCCTTTGGGTAGTTATTTTATCCAAATTCAAAATGGAGAACAAATCATTTCCAATACCAAGTTTTTGAAAGCGAATTAAAATTTGCGATAACGATTATTCATATCAAGAGTCATTCTATTTTTAGGATGACTCTTTTTTTGTTTTTGTACGGAACGTTGGGGGCTTCGTTTGCAAAGTGTGTCCCTGCTGTACGCTTGTACTTGCTAGCTCACTAGCCCATTCGCCATAGTCGCATCTAGTCTTCCTAAGGTCAGCCGTCGTTACTCCTTGTCTCATTAGGCTATCTCTCTAGCAGGTACCGCTGCCATCAGGCGTAGGTTAACACATACACTCCCTTTGTTGTTCGTTTCAAATAAATCACTTAATTTTGGAAATAACCCATACAAATCCAATGAACCAATTTAGCGATTCCGAAGCCCAAATCATCTCCAGCATTTTACAAATGCCCAATGCTCCTATTATCCTACAAAAAATAAATACAGAACTAGATAAGGAAAAGACAAAAAGAAATAAATTCTACAATGAAATCACCGAACAAGTAAAAGCCGAATTCATCAATGGTGAAATCATTGTACATTCTCCCGTTATCAAATTGCACAACGAAATTTGTAGCAATGTCCACCGCTTAATTGATGCTTATGTCTACGCAAAAGACTTGGGTTTTGTAGGCATTGAAAAAATACTCATTCAACTCACCCGCAACGATTACGAACCAGACGTTTGTTTTTTTGGTAAAGAGAAATCAAAAAAATTTAAAAGCAATCAAAAGTTTTTTCCTGCGCCAGATTTGGTTGTTGAAGTATTGTCCAAAAGCACTGAAAAAAGAGACCGAGGTATCAAATTTCAAGACTACCAAGCTCACAAAGTAATGGAATACTGGATCATTGCGCCTTCTGGCAAAACCATTGAACAATACGTTCTAAAAAACAAAAAGTACGAATTATTGACAAAGGCTAGTTCTGGCGAAATTAACTGTCACGCCATCAAGAACCTCAAATTTGACACCAAAGCTCTGTTTAATCGAAAGCTCAATTATACAATAATTCAGCAAATATTGGCTTCATAATTCGCAATTCAAAACGTAGTCTACGAAGGCGACTGAATCCCGATAAAAACTATCGGGACTAGCCCTGATAGAAACGGTTACCCCACAGCCCGACGAAGGAGGGTGAGGAGTAAAAGTGGATAGCAGGCTGACAAGTAGCGACGAAGCTCCCAAACATTTGCTCCCATAAAAATTAAAATATTTAATGATCTTTCTACCATCAATAATTCAATTCCTCGAAAAATCCCGTTTGTTTGTTTTTTCGAACATTGTCGTATTGGAAGTAGCGACCATTCATAGCGAGGTAGACACCATTGGGTAAGACTTGGGCAAAGGCAACGGCGGCTCCCAAATTGAAAAATCCATCGCTTGATGCACCAAATTTGTAGGGAATCATTGCGCCTGTCAAGATGATGGTTTTGTCCAATTTTGCCGAAGCAAGAAAGTGAGCAGTTTCTGCCATAGTATCGGTGCCGTGGGTAATCAAAATGTCGTTTTCTTTGGCACGCTTGCAATTTTCGGCAATCAAGACTCGGTCTTCATCGGTCATTTCAAGACTGTCCTTCATCATTAGATTGGTTACCCGAATGTCGAGTGTACAACGTCCACGTACAAACATTTCGGGAAGGTGGGTGTCTTCAAAATACAGTTCTCCTGTAATCATATTGTACTCTTTGTCAAAAGTACCGCCTGT
>JAHDIA010000631.1 GCA_020631035.1 Chitinophagales bacterium
AATTCCTTTCAGGAGCTAAAAGAGTATGACAAAGCAATATTGGATTATAGTAAAGCCATAGAACTAGAACCCAATAACATTATTGCTTATAATAATCAGGGAGTTGTTTACAAGCAACTAGAAAAGTATGATAAAGCAATATTTAATTATAGTAAAGCTATAGAACTAGAACCCAATAACATTATTGCTTATCTTAATAGAGGAGTTGTTTTTGCTAAACAAAAGAAATATGATAAATCTATACAGGATAATAATATAGCAATAGAACTAGACCCTGGAAATTCAATGGCTTATAATAATCGAGGAATGGATTATTATGAATTAGGTGATTATCAAAAGTTCTTACAAGACCAGTTAAAATCAAAAATATTAAAAATTAAGGCTAATAAGCCCATATTTTTTATTTTGGTTATATTCCTACTTGTAATAACTTTATTGATAAAACTAAGACGAGGAAACCCCAAAAACACCCCAACCAATGCCAACACCCCAAAACAATGAAGACTAACTAAAAAACTACAAGCAGAAAACGCCCAACTCAAAAAACGGATAGCCGATTGGGAGCAACAGAAAAAGAACCGCCAAGAACGCAATTTTAAAATGGCGAAAAAAGGAGCGGAATGGTGGGTAGGTGGTAAGCTAAAAAACAGTTTTAGGATATAAAGAAATACAAGAAAAATATGTGATTAAAAAATATCAATATCATTGGATAAAGCTCGGCTACTGCCTCAAACTCAAAGAAGAACAAAAATAATGAATATGATAGGGGAGTGGTGGAAATTGTCTCAACTGGGATGGCTAGGATTAAAGGGATTTTTGGGAATCTTGGTGGTTTCTTTTGTCTGAATCGAATCGTCGAATTGTCATGATGAGCTTGAGTTTTAGGATTACTTGATGGCGTGGTGGTTTGTAATCATGGCAATCCCATAAATCAAGCCCATCAAGGTTCAGACAAGGGGAGGATGTGAGGTGTTGGATGGGTTACGTTTGTTTTGTGCTTCGTCGTATGGGGATTCCCAATAGCCTGCGGCTTTGGGAATGACGTCTGTTACGAACGAACGGCTTTGGGGATGGATAAGAAACCTAGGATGTAGCGTATGGATAAACGAAACAACGAAGGACAAAGAGAAACGAATCTACGCCTGATGGAAACGAAAAGCCTTGTGTAAGGGCAGTGTGCCTGCCCACAAGCTTGTAGTGTACAGCAGGGACACACTTTGCAAACGAAAGCTCTTAGCGTTCCGTCCCATTCAAACATTTGATTTTTTTAGAAGAAGGGTTTGGGTATTTGAAAAGTTTTGTTTGTTATGTATATCTTAATCCTTATGTCTTGTCTGTCACGCATATCTCAATCTTTGAACGAAAGGGAACATCGTTAAAACCGTACATAGCTTTGAGGTGTGCCTCCTCAGTCGGCTTTGCTCGAAAGGACATCTTCTAATTCTAAAATATAAAAAAATAGGGTATCTCTCTATTATTAAAAAAATCCTACTTAACATAATGTTAATTATTTGCCAAATGTATATATCCCAAAAAAATCCCTCAAATAGCTCGTATTTGCAAAATCAACAATACAAAGCATTTGAGGGATTTTCTAGTGTCAAAATCGCCTCAGTGATTCAATTGAATTTTTAATTACTCAATGCAAAACCACCAAGGAATCTTGAGTTTTAAATTTTTAATCTTCAATTACTTTTACATAATTTGCTTCAAAGCTCCAATCAACATATTGACGTGGTTCATTGTACAGCTTTCGCCCATAATGCCGATGCGCCAGATTTTGCCTGCAAAGTCGCCCAAGCCGCCGCCAACTTCTATATTGAAATCGTCGAGCAATTGACGTCTCAATTTGGCTTCGTCCAATCCCTCTGGTAAAATCACAGAATTCAAATTCGGCAAACGGTATTTTTCGTCCACCAAATATTTAAAGCCCAAAGCCTCCAATTCTGCCTTGAGTCCTTGATGAACTTTTTGGTGGCGTGCCCAGCGGTTCTCCAAGCCTTCTTCTAAGACCAATGCCAATGCTTCACGCAAAGCGTATACCGACGAAACGGGTGCAGTATGATGATACGCTCGCTTGGCTCCCGCCCAATAATTCTTGACCAATGACAAATCCAAGAACCAACTCTGCACCTTGGTTTTTCTGTTTTCTAATGCATTCACTGCTCTTTCGGAGAAGGTGACAGGAGACAAGCCTGGAGGCGCACTCAAACATTTTTGGGTTCCAGAATAAAGTGCATCTATACCCCATTCGTCAACTTTTAACGGAACGCCACAGTAAGAGGTTACCGCATCTACGACCAATAAGGAACCTGCATTGTGTACCATATCCGAAATCTCTTCCAATGGTTGACAAGCTCCTGTCGAAGTCTCTGCGTGTACCAAGGCAACCAATTTGGGTTGGGGACATTTATCTAAGGCTGTTTTGAGCTGTTCTGGGCTAGTCACTTCGCCCCAAGGTGTATCTATACGGTGTACAATTGCACCACAACGTCCTGCGATATCGACCATTCTTCCACCAAACACACCATTGACACAAATAATGCATTCATCTCCAGGCTCCAATAAGTTGACCAAACAAGTCTCCATTCCTGCCGTTCCAGGTGCCGATACCACGAAGGTCAAATGATTCTTGGTCAATAAGGTCTGTTGTACCATTGATTTTACCTCGTCCATCATTCCGACAAATTCGGGGTCCAAATGTCCCATCAAAGGCGATGACATTGCTTTTAAAACCCTTGGGTGGGCATCGGAAGGACCTGGTCCCATCAATATTCTTGGAGTTGGATTGAAATTACTAGCCATTTTTTCTCTTTTTGTTTTTTTAAAGCTGCAAATATATTCTTTAATTCAAAATTTCACGGCTATATCCTAATTTTCAATTTTATAATTTTAAATCTTAAATTTGCACAATGAACAATACAGCCAATGCCAACCCACAAAAGCGGTTTAGCATACGATACGACAAGAGCGTTGCCGAAGTCCTTTATCAATTGGGGTGCAATCTCATCATTACGACCTATCAGGCGGGTAAATTGATCTTTATCGCTCCTAGAAATGAAGAGACACTCTTTCAGATTCCCGTTAGTTTTAAAAAGCCAATGGGTGTTGCCATCAAGCAGCAAAGTATTGCCGTTGCAACCAAAACGAATATTCAGTTTTTTGCCAATTCTAAGGCACTGGCAAAAACATATCCGAAAAATCCTGATACTTACGACAAATTGTATGTGCCTCGGGCGACTTACTATAGTGGTCAAACCGATGTACACGACATTCATTTTGGCAAGGGCGGTTTGTGGGCAGTCAATACCCGTTTTTCTTGCTTGGCAACCCACAACATTCATTATAGCTTTACACCTCGTTGGAAGCCTTCGTTTATTTCTAGATTGTTGCCCGAAGACCGCTGCCACCTCAATGGCTTGGCAATGGAAAATGATCTACCCCAATATGTCAGCGCATTGGGGCAAAGCGATACACCTGAAGGGTGGCGAGAGAACATTGCTCAAGGGGGGATTTTGATGGATGTTACCCAAGACCGCATCATAGCCGAAAATTTACCTATGCCCCACTCCCCTAGAATTTTGTACAATCAATTGTATGTCTTGTTTTCTGCAACGGGTCAACTGGCTAGGGTTAATCCTGACAATGGACAATACGAAGTCATTGCAGAATTGGGTGGTTTTATTCGAGGAATGGCGGAATATGGTAACTATCTCTTCATTGGCTTGTCTAAAATCCGAAAAAGTAGCAAGACTTTCAACACCTTGCCTATTTCAAACAAAGCAACCCATGCAGGGATTGCCGTCGTCTATTTACCTACGGGAGCGGTGATTGGCAAATTGGAATACGATACGGTTGTAGATGAAATATACGATGTACAGGTATTGCCCGACACCAAATTACCAGGAATGATTAGCCCTACAGATGAACGGCA
>JAHDIA010000632.1 GCA_020631035.1 Chitinophagales bacterium
GATTAGAAGCCCGTAATTTATTTGGCGGATTTGCATGATTTTTGTTATCTTTGTACTGATTCATCGTTTTGTATTTTTACAGGTTAAGGAAGTCTCCCATCACCCAAGAAGGGAGGCTTTTCTTTTTATATATTACTCACCACTCAAAATACACTCTGTTCAAGAACAAAATGCACTCTACCCAAGAAGTAAAATGTAAGAAAGAAATTAGACGTATTAGACAAGGAATTTTTTTGATTTACAAGGATAAAAACGGAGTCCTAGCAGAGCTAAGGCGAGTATTTTTGACCAGTCCGCTGGTGCGGCCGTAAATCGTAAAATTTTGCAGTCTAATTGACTTCATTTATTTCTTTCGTTTTACTAATACAACAAATAGCTTTGTTGTTGAGTGTTTGTTTTCCAATAAAATTAAGGTCAAAGTAAAAGAAAAAAAGCAGCTGGGACGGTTATATATAATATGACCAACAAGCTAAATCCGCCCAGCTGCTTTAGATACAAAGGCAGCAGAAAAAATTATATTTTTAGAAGTGTTTATAGAAAGGCTTGTCTCATATCTACTGACTACTCAAACAAACGATATTTGGTTTGTACAAGTAAAATCAATTTTAATTTTGAAATACAATGTTATTTAGACTAGATAAGTTTGGTATCAATAAGGGTACTTGCCTCATTTTGAGAGAAAAAATAACTTCTCAGACCAAATCTCGCTCAAAAAAAGGCAGAGAAGTTATTTCACTTTACTCACTCAAAAAAATTAATATCTAGCTCTTAAATATCATCATTTACAATGAATCTGATTGTACATTTTGCCCTGGTATATATATTTCAAGGCGCATACATTTTTGGTTTTCGCTCTAAATCTTAAGGTTTTGGTTTCGTTTCTTACTTCCTAATTGCTTCCAGATGGATAGCTTTTGTTCCTAAGTAACATTTAAGTGTTACTAAATTAACGAGCAGCAGGAGCTGGACTTATATCCGCATGTACTACTTGGTGGCTAGGATCAAGTTTGGCCGCTTGCTTTTGAGTCTCAAAGTTAAAGAACTCATCCAGCTCAAAGTCTCGTACATTCATTTTGTACAAATCCATACCGTCATAAGCTACTGATTGTTTGCCTATATTCATCGAAACTTTGTAGGCATCTTCATTGGTTTCTCTGATGATTTGCTTGCACAGGTTTTTGCAACTAAACGCCAACATATTAGAACCCGCATAACGTCTTAGCGCAAATGAATCATCATTTTGGGTACGAAAAAAGTACCAATTTCCCGACTTTTGATCTTTGGCAAAAACCACTTTATCCCCTGTTTTAAGTCCTAAGTGGCTGATGGCAGATCGGTTAAAAATGATGTTGGAAGAATACATATTGACTGTTACTGTCAGTTCCTCCTGTTTGTTTTCCATTTTGGATTTCGTAAATTGTCGTAGTTCCATCTTTTTCAATTTTTGGGTTATTGTATGTTTACAGGTTTTGAAAGTTGTAGACAGTGTGTTCCAATAAGTTTTTGTCTCTTTGTCTAGTTGCTTGCTTTGACTGTCTCTACCAAGCAATTGGTTTAATCTGAATCTCATTTTAACTCGCTTTATCTTGTAAATAAAATAATTTTAAATTATCTTTATCTCGTAATTTGTTCTTATCGTGTTTCTACACCAAAGATAGATCATTTTAAATGATATTTCCAAATTTTAAGAACAACTTTTTTCAAAAAATTTACAAAACAGATGAAATTTTTAGCCAAGAACCTCAAATACCTACGCAAACAAAGGGGGTTAACACAAAAGCAACTAACCCAACAATTGGGAATGACACAGTCTAATTACTCTTATTATGAGAATGGTTTTAGGGATGCACCTTATTCAATTTTGACAAAATTTGCCCGATTTTACCAAATTAGCGCCGAAAAAATCACTCAAAATGACATTTCAAAAGAAAAATCACCTGAAGTGTTGATCATTGAGAGTTATGGTCGAAAGGTCGAATTTTTGACAGCCGCTCCTCAAGCGGGCATTTTAACACGAAGTGGATTTATGGATCAACGCCCAAAAAAGAAAAGCATCATCATCCCAGATGACTACCATCAAAAGACAGGCAATATCGCTGTGAGGGTTCAAGGAGACAGTATGATGCCCACCATCAATGAAAGCGATTTGGTCATTTGTCGCAAATTGCAAGACGAAACCGTCCGCAATGGCCATTCTGACAGCCGTAGCCTTCACCTACAACAATATGTCAACAAAATATTGGTCTTTGTAACCGAAGATGATGATTTTATGATTAAACGACTCAAATCTGTGGACACCCATAGAAATGAAGCCATTTTTGTATCTGACAATCCCCGTTTTCCTAAAGAAATTAGGCTCGGATTGCAAAACAATGAAGTAAGAGAAATCTGGAAGGCAGAAAAAATTCAAAGAGAATTGTAACATTGTCTTTGATTTCTTAACAATGAGCATTTTCTTTGCTACCTAATTAAGGTACCAACTATCAACTTTTACATTTATGCTCATCATTGGAATTGCAGGAGGAAGTGGCTCGGGAAAATCCACTTTTGTTAAGAGAATCATTGAAAACATTGATTCTGATGAATTTGTCATCATTCCACAAGACAATTATTACAAAGATCACTCGCATTTGCCAATGGATGTACGGCAAAAGCAAAATTTTGACCACCCCAAATCTATTGAGTTTGACCTTTTGGTAGAACAAATCAAATTGTTGAAGGAAGGGCGTAGCATTAATATGCCCACTTATTCTCATGTAAGCTGTACCCGTTCTGATAAAACCATCACCATTGAACCCTCTAAGGTTTTGGTGGTGGAAGGTATTATGGTCTTGGTACACCAAGCATTGGTCGATTTGTTGGATATGAAGTTTTTTGTGGCAGCTCAAGACGATGACCGCTTTATTCGCTGTGTTCAAAGAGACATTAAGGAACGCAATAGAAGTTTTGATGATGTGGTAGACCGTTACTACAAAACAGTCCAACCCATGCATCTACAGTTTATTGAGCCTAGCAAACAAAAAGCCGATCTCATCATTCCACACGGGGGGGAAAATAAGGTCGCCATTGATTTAATTGCCAACCGCATCAAAATGGAGTTGATGAAAGATGAAAAATAAAAAACGATGTGACGAAGGACCCAAACATGCCCAATACGCCCGATAGTAATGGATATGGTGGGGATGTAGAGACCTTGCACGCAACGTCTGTCCTTGCGTGATGGGATGATCGAAACATTTTCCGACCACCCACCATAGAAATGGATAGCGGGGACACTACATGCAAACGAAGCCACCAACGTTCCGTCCCATAAAACATCAATAAAGTCCCATAAAACACCAATCAATATGAAATCTACTTTCTTCTTATTACTCTGCTCACTCTTTTTGAGTTTGCCCACCCAATTTGGCTCAGAACTCAATGCCCAAAACAATCAAGAAACCGTCATTTACTTGGTCCGTCACGCCGAAAAAGAAACCACAGGTCCCAATAAAGAGCGAGGATTGGTCGAAGCAGGCGAACAAAGAGCCGAAAAATTGTCACAAGAACTCAAAGATGCCCCCATCAAGGCAGTTTATGCCACCGAATACAAACGCACCCAATTGACCGCCAAACCAACCGCTCGGAAAAAATGGAAATGTGTCAAAGAATACGACAAAAACGATTTGGAAGGATTTGCCAAGCAAATATGGGCAAAACACCAAGGAGAAACCATTTTAGTGGTCGGACATTCCGATACAACGCCCCGACTCATCAATATTTTGATGGGAAAAGATATGAAAATTTACATAGAGGAAAGTGAATACGATAATTTGTTCAAGGTGGTCGCCACTAAAGAGGCAAGGGATTTGGAGCAGATGAAATTTTAGCCAAACCTACACTTTGACGTTTTCGACCTTATATTTTTTCTTCAAAAAAGCCTGAAATTTT
>JAHDIA010000633.1 GCA_020631035.1 Chitinophagales bacterium
AATCGCCAAATACTTTTGCACCTCAATTATGCCTTGTTTCAAATTTTTAGAATGAGTCGTCTCTTTTATGGCTTCAAGTAATTTGTTCAATAAATGATAATGCTCTGCTTGGACATCCGTTTTTTGATTGTAAGCCAAGGATTGAATCAACAAAGGATAGGCTGAGGTTTTGAGGTCTTCAAACAAACGTCTTATTTTTCGGTGCTCTGATTTCCTAGAAGTCAACAAGTTTATGATTTCATCTTGATGAGCAATGAACACACTTTGGGCTTTGATAAAATTGTTGTCCAAATCATTGTAAATCATTTTTGCCAAGCCTTTCGCCACTAGTAAATCGGTGGTATTCACCTTCTTCATATTTCTGTTGCTACATCCGATATAATCATCATCTTCGGCATTACAAATTCCATCACCATCGGCATCTTGAAAAATGCCCTTACAATTGCACCGCTCATCATAGGCATCGTTGATGGTACAAATATCTCCGTCGTCACAAGTGGTTGCCATTGAACAATCTAAACAAATGTCATATATTCGAGTTTTCCCATTGCCAAAAGGAAAATCTAAACGTAGTTTGGTAATCACCTCTCCCAATGCAATATTGGACAAGACAAAATCTAATGTCACATTTTGATAGGCTGTATAAGAGATCGCTACCGATTTGCTTATTGTAAAAGCAGGGTCATTGGCAGTTGCCCAATAAAGCTTAAACTGACCAGATTTTTCGGACCAAACTTCTGCTTGAATGGTGGGAATTTCATTGACTTCAAAATTCAAGTTTTCCCGAATGATGCCAGAAGTCAAGCCACTGGAATTAACATACCAACTCTCCCAATAAGCTGCAATGTCTTCAGAAATTGTACCACTACTATACCAGCCTTGTCGGTCGGTAGTAAAATCAAAACAAAGGTATTGGTCATTAAAAGGGTCATTTGCCACTGCCATCTCATCTTCATTGGAAACGCCGTCTCCGTCGGTGTCTATATCCACTATGGGAAAGTCTGTATCCGAGGTCCAATTGATAAGTATTTTCAACCAGCTTGTAACATAATTTACGGTCCCTACAGGTTTTATATACAAATCACCATTGGCTTCGATATAGTAGCCTGTCACTGTTGAATTTTTTAAATCTTCTAAATTAAAATACTCCACCAATGATTGTTGATAAGAGAACAAGGACAAACCTCCCAATTTACCAAAGTCTTTGAAACGAGCTAAAAAGGTATCTCCAACCTTCTCTGGAAAAAGGGTATATTCTATTTGCTGCAAAGACTCCAAGGACGGATAAATATAGGTATATAAAAAATCACTGTTGGCAATTTTCGGCATTTGCTGGTCCATACCATCTATGTAATAAACATAGGCATTGGGTGTACCATCTTTGCTTCGGCTAACTGTTAAATTGGGATATACTTTGTCTTCATCAGCCAAAGCATCTTGATAGCCATAATGAAATACAGCCCGTATAAACTCATAATCACTTCGATACATATTGACCCAATTAGACGGTTGATATTCGTCTCCCACCAACTGAAAGGGGTGATTGCCTACAATGGTCGCCCCTGCTTTACCACTCAAAGAACCATCGTCGTCTTTTAGTGCATTCATCCATATTCGAGAAGGTCCCAAATTATGTCCAATAATGCCTGGCGTTAAATTAAAATTGGGCAAGGACATAGGAAAGGTACTGCTTGCATTGTCGTAGGTGATTCCTGAAAAATGGTGGTTTAACAATTTTGCAGCAGCCCCTCCATTGATTAAAAAATGGTCATTGGTTAAGTTCCATCCTATAAAGTGACTATTGCGAACAGTTCCTGGACCATCATACAATCTATACAAATAACGGTTGCCAATAAAAGAACTAGCTGTAAAATGACCCAATAGATCTTCGCCCGAATCAGCTACGAAGACAGATTCTTCTACTATATTGAAAGTGGCAAACATGGTGTTGGTCACATTGTCTACAAAAATATTGTTTCGATAAATCACATTGTCTTGAGGTCCTCCAAATCCAATTCCTGCATATACCCCCAAATCATTGGCATACCAAGTACATTCATCCATAATGTGCAAGCTACTGTTGTTCCATCCCTGATTGCTGTGAATGCTATGATCGGCATGCAATTGGTCGAATATGTCAAAACCACTCATACAACTATGCGCCTTGTTTCGAGCAAAACTGCCCAAGGGTTCTTCGTGCGGTTTTAAATTGGCAAAACGTACGTCATTGCCTGATGGCCCCATTGGACTTTGGGGAAAAATGAACCAAAAACCTGTACCCTCTGTTCCTGCTGCTACATTGTCTTCAAAGATGTTGTTGGGATTGGTAATCCAAAAAGAAGAAGGAGTACGGCTTTGAATGACATTGGCTTGATTGTCGGATGGTGTCACTTCTTCTCCTGGCAGTGGGCGGACGGTATGTAAGACCACATTGCTACGTATTTGGTTGAAACGTTCGCTACCATCTTCTAAAAAAATACCATGTCCCAAATGCTCATAGCAAAAATTATTTTCGACCAAGGTACTTTCAGTGCCATGTATCGTAATGGCTCGATTGTAGGCTTGATGGATGCTACTGTTTTTGATGTACTGTCCTTGCCCTCCACTGCCCAACATATGCCAATGAAAAGGATAGCGTCCCAATTTAGTTTTTTGCCCCATATTGTACAACTCTATCCCATCAATATAGGCTTCCCCTCCTGTTGCTGTGGCATAATCATAATGAATCATTATGTGCCCACCAAAACCATGATTGTTGGGACAATTTTCTCCTTGAATTTTGATATTCTTACTCAACAATCCAACCTCTGCCCTCAAATCTGCAGTCCAAGTTTTACCATCCGTTGGGCGGGTATATGTTTGTTCTATACCAAGGTGCTTGTAATCCAAGGGTGTATCAAGATGTACGGTCCAACCATCTGCACTGACAGCAGTGATGCTTCGTTGTTCCGCCTGATTCCAGTTGTTCCCTGAGGCGACAATCAAAATTTCGTCCCCTATCTCCCAATCAACGGCTTCTTTCAACACAATGTGGTTATCCCCTTTTATTGCATTTGCGCCCAATTGGGTCCAACTGATTTTGCCCTCAGCATGAAGGTCTATACGACCTCCACCCATTGCCCCAATAAATTTGGTTCCCATACTAGGCATAATAACAGAACTGGAATCACAACCCATCAAAGTGATTTCACAATTTGCGGTATAAGCTTGAATAGCTGTACCTATCTCAAACAAACCGCCATTCATAACATGTATGCCTTCGGTTTCCATTTGAATATCAGCACTTGATAAATTGTCATAACTTGCCTTGAGTATTCCTCCAATCGTTACTGTTTTGGCTTTTGCCACTCCTTGAAGAATTACTGTTCTACCCATTGGTATTGTTACTTCATCATCAAGCGTGGGGAGATTTCCTGTAGACCAAGTACTTGCTTGTGTCCAACTACCATTTTGTACTGCTTCAACATTGGTTGCTAACAAGTGCAATGAATACATGCATAAGAATGCCACACTCAACAAAATCATTTTTTTGAGCTTCATAATTTAGGGTTTTGTTAGTTTAATAATAACAACCCATCGTATTGCATTTTTAACTTGTAAAAGCATCCACCATTTGATGCCCAAACAAATTACAAAAAGCAACCAACTATAACAATCACTTTTTTCACAAAAATGTCATATTTTATATAGTCTTGTATATTTATAAACAAGAAGACGCATTAAATACATTTTTAATGCATAAAATATATTCTTACACCCTACAGCACATAAGATATGTTTGTAAGAACCTGTCTGAAAACCTATTCTGAGTTTGAGACAGAAGTATTTTGTGCTAGGACAAGGCGCAAAAAACGGAGTTTAGCCGTAGCTAAATGAGTATTTTTGTAACGCAGTACTAGTGCAAAAGACG
>JAHDIA010000634.1 GCA_020631035.1 Chitinophagales bacterium
GAAAGACAACAATGTACAAGCCATCCATCCTGGTTATGGCTTCTTATCAGAAAATGTTGCTTTTGCTCGAAGGTGCCGAGAAGAAGGCATCATCTTTGTCGGACCTGATCCCGAAATTATGGAACGATTGGGCGATAAGGTCAAGGCGAAAAAAGTAGCAGTTGAAGCAGGCGTGCCCATCATCGAAAGCAATAGAGAAGTATTGACGACTGTCGAACAAGCTGTACGTGAGGCCAACTGGATTGGCTATCCTGTCATTGTCAAGGCGGCTTCTGGTGGAGGTGGTAGAGGAATGCGGGTCATCCGCAATGACGACGATTTGGGAAAGGCATTTATTGAAGCCCGAAGAGAAGCTCTCAATGCCTTTGGAGACGATACCATCTTTCTTGAAAAGTTCATCGAAAGGCCCAAACACATTGAGGTACAAATCATTGGAGACCGACACGGCAATTTGGTTCATTTATTTGAAAGAGATTGCTCAGTACAAAGACGTTTCCAAAAGATAGTTGAAATTGCGCCTGCTCCTTCTTTACCTGAAGATTGTAAGGATAAACTGTATGACTACGCGCTCAAAATTACCAAGCACGTTGGCTACAACAATGCTGGTACAGTCGAATTTTTGGTAGACGAAGATTATAAAATTTACTTTATAGAGGTCAATCCTAGAATACAAGTAGAACATACTGTAACTGAAGAGGTAACAGGTATTGATATTGTGAGTACACAAATTCGCATTGCACAAGGTTATGCTTTGGATTCGGATTTAATTGGCATCAAACAGGACGAAGTAGAATGCAATGGTTTTGCTTTGCAATGTCGGGTAACTACTGAGGACCCCCAAAATGATTTTAAGCCTGACTATGGACGAGTCATTGCCTATAGAAATGCAGGAGGCTTTGGTATTCGGATTGACGAAGGTAGTTCTTATCCAGGTGTTAGAATTTCTCCTTTCTTTGATTCTATGCTTGCCAAAGTAACGGCATCGGGGCGAACATTACCCGATGCGTGTAATCGGCTCATTAGAACCTTAATGGAATATCGAATCAGAGGGGTTAAAACAAATATTGACTTTTTACAAAACATCTTAAAACACGAAAAATTTAGAGAGGGTGGTTCAACAGTCAAGTTTATAGAAACCTATCCTGAATTGTTTGTCTACCCCAAGCGCAAAAACAGAGCGACCAAACTATTGCGCTATCTTGCGAATGTTTCCATCAATGGCAATTCGGATGTCCCTTTCATCGATGAAAATGTTCAGTTTTCTCCAGCAGTGGTGCCCGAATACGATTGGGAAGACGAACCTAAAAAGGGCACCAAGGATTTGTTGATGGAAGTTGGTCCAGAGGAGTTTGCCAAATGGATGAAAAAGGAAAAGAAGGTACTGATTACAGATACCACTATGCGGGATGCCCATCAGTCTTTATTGGCAACCAGGGTACGTACCAGAGACTTAATGGCTGTTGCACGTAGTTACGCCTTGCACCATCCCAAAACTTTTTCGATGGAAGTGTGGGGAGGAGCGACCTTTGATGTGGCGATGCGTTTTTTAAAAGAGTGTCCTTGGAAAAGATTGCACCGATTGCGTGAAGCAGTGCCCAATATATTGCTACAAATGTTGTTGCGGGGTTCCAATGCCGTTGGCTACACTGCTTATCCAGACAATTTGGTAGAAAAATTCATTGAGCGTGCTTGGAATGACGGAAAAGGCATAGACATTTTCAGAATCTTTGACTCTTTGAATTGGGTCGAAAATATGAAGGTAAGCATCAAGACTGTTCGGGAACGTACGGGCGCACTGGCTGAGGCTTGTCTGTCCTATACGGGTGATGTATCCAATCCCAAGAAAACAAAATATACCTTACAATACTATCTAGATTTAGCGAGAGCTTTAGAGGATGAAGGAGCGCACATCATTGCCATCAAAGATATGGCAGGATTGCTCAAGCCTTATGCAGCAGAAATGCTGGTGACTGAACTCAAAAAAGCGATAGACATTCCCATTCACTTACATACCCACGACACTTCAGGCGCACAAATAGCGACTTATCTAAAAGCCATAGAGGCAGGAGTCGATGTGGTTGATGTTGCCTTGGCGTCTATGTCAGGTTTGACTTCTCAACCTAACTTCAATACCTTGATGCAGATGTTGCGAAATGCCAAACGTGATCCAGGCTTTGACATAGATTCCCTCAATCAATATTCTGATTATTGGGAAAAAGTTCGTACTTGGTACTATCCATTCGAGGCAGGTTTGCAATCGGGAACGGCTAGGGTCTATGACCACGAAATTCCAGGAGGGCAGTATTCCAACCTCAATCGTCAGGCAGGAGCCTTGGGATTGACAGGGCGAATGAACGACATTGCCAAAACCTATGCCGATGTGAATGAGCTATTGGGCGATTTGGTTAAGGTAACTCCTTCTTCTAAAGTGGTAGGAGACTTGGCATTGTATATGGTCACCAACGATTTGACCAAACAAGACATCATAGATAGGGGAGAAGAAATAGATTTTCCTCAATCGACCATTTCCTTTTTTAGGGGAGAATTGGGGCAGCCTTATGGTGGCTTTCCCCCTCGATTACAGCAAATGGTCCTCAAAGGAGAAAAACCCTATACCGAAAGAGCCAATGCACATTTGGACCCAATAGACTTTGAAGCGGAATTTGAAACCTTCAAGTCAGAATTTGAAGATATGGCAACAATGAACCATTTCTTATCCTACAAACTGTACCCCAAAGTTTTCAAAGATTACTACGAGCACCATCAAAAATTTGGCAATGTTTCTGTCGTACCTTCTTGGGAATTTTTCTTTGGAATGAAGCCAGGGGAAGAGGTGATTTTTGAAATGGCACCAGGTAAGGACATCCTTATTCAATTGTTATTCATCACCAAACCCAATGAGGATGGTTTGCGAGAAGTCGCCTTTCGTCTGAATGGAAAAACCCGTATCGTACGAGTCAAAGATGACACCATAGAGGTAGACAAAATAGAAAATGCCAAGGCGAGTTTACCCAATCACATTGGTGCCCCCTTGCAAGGTCGCTTGTCCAAGATATTTGTCAAAGCAGGAGTTGAGGTTCAGAAGAACACCCCACTTTTTGTCATTGAGGCAATGAAGATGGAAACAACGGTTACGGCAAGCGGTCCCAACAAAGTCAAACACATTCAACTCAAGGAAGGAGTGATGGTCCAAGCCGATGATTTGATAGTCGTCTTGGAGAATGAGTAGAGACAATTAAAAATTCAAGATTTAAAATTGAATATTTTCAGTATGATTTTGCAACGTTCATCTTTCATGGCTGCGTTCTCTCTGGTTATCGGGCGCATGCTTTGGGCTGTGTCGTAAATTTCATCCACCCGCTTCGTCCTGCGCTTTTAAATCAAACTCTATGAAAGGACTCTTACATCATGTAGAAATATATGTCAGTGATTTGGAAAGGAGCATTGCCTTTTGGTCTTGGTTCTTGGGAGAGTTGGGGTATCATGAATCCAGTCGATGGAGCGAGGGCATCAGTTTAAAGTTGGGAGATACCTATATTGTATTGGTTCAAACTGAAGAGGCTTATTTAGAGCCAACTTACCATCGCAAAAGAACAGGGCTGAATCATTTAGCCTTCCACGCTGACTCTCGGCAAATGGTTGATGAGATGACAAAAAAACTCCGAGCCAGAAATGTCCCCATCTTATATGAAGAAAAACATCCTTATGCAGGTGGGAAGGATTATTATGCTGTCTTTTTTGAGGATCCAGATAGAATCAAGGTGGAATTGGTTGCGCCAAGTATAGATGAGAAAAACAAAGAGTAACTTTAAAGGTGACAGCTTTTAATCATTTTTGTTTTGTAGCAGCTTGGCGTGTGCTTGGTGGCACAAAGTGTGCTGTTCCAACTGAGCATCTAGAGTAAA
>JAHDIA010000635.1 GCA_020631035.1 Chitinophagales bacterium
ACCAGATATTTCTAATAATATATCTCCTATTTGTAATTTTCTTTTTTGAAGACTATTTTCCTTTATCATTCTTAAAGAAGCCGAACGACCTTTTTCATTCCTCCATTTTTTTATTTCACTTCCCCTAATACATTTTGCTTCTATGTATTCACTTCCCCAATCTTTTGACGGATCTTTCCCCCAATCTCCACCAATTACAAATTCAATTAGTTCTTCCAATTCAGTCTCTACCCATCCCTTGGGCAATGTTTGTTTACTTTCCTTCATTTTTAAATTTGTTTTTTCTTGTATAGTCATCTTTACTCAAAATAAAAATCTTCCCACTCTTTGGGAACGGTTTCATCCCAAGAAGACATCAGCAAATCTTTGGTCTTCACCTATTGGCAAAGTAGATCACATAATCTCGTAAGATTTCATAATTGGCAGACTTTTTATCTGTTGCTTCTACATCACACATTGGATAGCTGATGGATTGTTTATCGTGTTTCCCCATTCCCAATACCCCAAAACTATCTTCATAATCGGCTATACCCAATATCTTTATAAGCTCTCCTTGCCGAATGGGTCCCCTTGTATATTCCACTACTTCTACCTCAAATGGGAAACTCAAATTTTCAGACAAATAGTCTTCCCATTTTGCCAACATTTCTCTTTTTATTCCTTTAAATAATTCTAGGTATTTCATACATTTTGCCTCTTCCTCATACATATTCAACCAATACAGTTTGGCTTCCACTTCCTGACTAGTTTGCTTAGATGTTATTCTTTTTTCTGCACTGGTCAATTCGGACAATGCCAATGTCATTATATATACATCATAGCCGTCATCTAGCAACATTTTCAAATAAGAAATGGGGGTGGTATGCAAAGTTTCGTCATCCCATTCTATTTCAATCAATTCACTTCCTTTGTCTATGCCTACAACTTTTCCCTGCCAATTGTCCATCAAAATTGTATCATCATCTGGAGATTTCACTCCCTCCTTTACTTTGACCCAATCTCCTATTTTCAAATTGTCTATTGTCAATTCCATTTTTAAATTTAATTTATATCATAAAAGCCTTTGTTGCGAATGCGACTGAACAGAATAAACTAGCCCCGATAGAAGCGGTTACCCCGCACCCCCAATTTAATTGGGGGGAGGAGTAAAAGCGGATAGCGGGGACACAAGTAGCGACGAAGCCACTCAACACTTGCTCCCAATCATTCCACATCTTTCAGAAGCTGCTCAAAGATAGTCAAATTGGACACATCAAAAGTTCTATTTTTTAGGTTTTGTGGTTTTTCGTGTTCGATTGGCTCTGCTTCGGTTTTTAGGGCGGGCTTTGGGTGGTGGGACTTTGGCATTTTGGTCTATCCAAGCTTCTATTTGTTTTCTGACCTTATCGGTTTCGTATAGGACTTCGCCGCTTGTAAATCTAAGCGTGGTGTAGCCGAGGTCTTTGAGTGTTTGGTCTCTTATTTTGTCTTTGCGTTGGCGTTCTTCATTTAGGTGGGTGATGCCGTCTACCTCTATGAGTAATTTTAGTCTTAAACACATAAAGTCTGCTATGTAGTTGAGGATGGGTCTTTCTTTTCTAAATTGGTAGCCTCGCATTGAGCGGTTTCTCAGAATGAATTTCCACATATAGACTGCGGATTTGGTCATCTTTTTTTTGTTGGCACTGGCGAATTTTTGTAGCCCTGGGTTGTAGTGGTATAGGCTGTTGATGATTTTTTGGCTTCTCATTTTTGTTTTCTTGTGGTTTGTGTTCTGCACCCCCTTTGGTTCCCCCTCGATGCGAGGGGGAGACGCCCGTTTCGTGACTCCTGTTTCGTGACTCCCGTTTCGTGACTCCCGTTTCGTGACTCCCGTTTCGTGACTCCCGTTTCGTGGGGATACTTTTTAAACTTGAAATGAGCATTTTTAGTTCCTTTTATATTTTTTCCCTCAAAGCACCCCCTTTGGTTCCCCCTCGCTTTGCGAGGGGGACAGGGGGTGTCACAACTCCTTCATGATTGCGTTCTTTGGTGATGCTTGAGAGTTCCGCTAGGGCTTCCTTGGCGATGTCGATGGGTGTACCGAGTTCGGCGGCATTGGTTAGGCTCTGGTCGGCTATGAGTCCGATGTCGAGAGAGTCGTTCTTTTGGGCGATCTCTTTGCGGCTGATGCATTGCCAGCGTTCGTCTTTTATTTTTTTGCGTTTCTTTTCGTCTATGCTTCCGTCATAGTCTGTTTTGACTTTGTCGATGGTGGTGCCGCCTGTGTAGGCTTTGACAAAATCGGTAAAGGCTTTGCGGGTAAAGGGCGTGCGCTTGCCAAAGCTGGGCATATTGGTGCGCATATCGTAGAACCAAATGTTTTGGGTGTTGTCGGTTTCGGTTTTGCCTCTGGTAAAAAACAAGACATTGGTTTTGACTCCTGCTGCATAAAATATACCTGTAGGCAAACGCAAAATGGTGTGTAAATTGCATTTGTCCATTAGGTCTTTGCGGATGCGTTGACCGTCGCCATCTTCAAAAAGGACATTGTCGGGTAGAATGACGGCTGCTTTGGCATTGCCATTTTTTTTGAGGCTACGGTAAATGTGCTGTAAGAAATTGAGTTGTTTGTTGCTGGTCTGAAAGGTAAAGTCGTCACGGGTGGGACGTTCGCCTCCTTTCTTGGTGCCAAAGGGTGGATTGGCAAGGACACCGTCGTAATTTTTGAGGCTTTTACCAAATTCGGTGAGGGTGTCGGCGAGGTGAATGGTGCTGTCGAGTCCGTGTAGTTTGGCATTCATAAGGGCAAGGCGGTGAGCGTCTTGTACCAGTTCGACTCCACTAAGGGCTTGGGTGCGTTGGAAGTTGCGCTCCTTTTTGCCTAGCTCATAAATGTAATCGTATTTTTCGAGTAGGTATTCGTTGATGGCAATCATAAAGCCGAAGGTGCCACAGGCGGGATCGCTCCATTTTTCGCCCAATTGGGGAGCGAGCAAATCGACCATAATGTTGATGAGGGGACGAGGGGTAAAGTACTGCCCTGCCCCACTTTTTTTCTCTCCTGCATTGCGTTCGAGTAGGTCTTCGTAGATGTCTCCCATCGTATCTCGGTCTTGTTCTTCGTACCAGTCGAGCTCGTCTATACTGCTCAAAAGTGTACGGAGGTTGACGGGTTTCCGTAGGGTGGTCGAGGCATTGGTGTAAATTTGGGCAATGGTCTCGTTGGTGGTCTTGGTACTGATGTTGGCTAGGAGGTCCCGATAGGTATCAAAGAGGGCTTTGTTGTCTTTGAGGTCTAGGAGCTTCCGCCAACGATAGTTTTCGGGTATTTCTTCTTCAAACTCTTTGAGTTCGGATAGTTTGAGAAACAAAATATAGGTCAACTCATTGAGGTATTGGTGGTAGGTCACTCCGTCGTCTCTTAGGACGTTGCAGAGGTTCCATAGCTTGGCTGATATTTCTTGTGCGCTCATTTATTAAATTTAAAATTCAAGATTCCCTTAGTAGGTTTTAGTTTGCAACTGAAACCCAAAGTAGCGCAAGTTTGTAACTTGCAAATAGTTGCAAGTCGCAGACTTGCACTACTTCAACTTCAAGTGACGCTACCGCTTAACACTTAAAGTTACGTTTGAAAACTCACAACTCATACTAGCCGCTTTCCTTGTACAAATTGTCGTTGATGGTATTGACAATTGATGTTAGTTCGTTGTCAAAAATTTTGTTGAGTCGGTCGAATCCACCTGCTTCATCGAAAGGATCTTGATTGAGGTCTTCGATTTGTATGACGGATTCTTTGAGCAATTGGCTTTCAAAACGTTGGAGCCATTTCTCTTGGGTTTTGGTCCACTTTTTCATTGCCCAAATTTGTTTGAATGCTCGCTTGGTACGTTCCTCTTTGCTCAAAAGGGTGCTGCCCATTGCGAGGGTGCGAATATACGAAATTA
>JAHDIA010000636.1 GCA_020631035.1 Chitinophagales bacterium
CGGTTATGCATTGGCCATTTTAGTCTTTGGTAAAAAACTGATTTGGACCTTTGGCAACGAATGGAAAGGCTTACAAGCCATCGTCGCAGAACACTGGCATTTTGCCAAGTGGTTGCTGGGCAAATCGATCCTACAATGGGCATCAGGAAACGTCTTTTTGATAGCCGCTGCGAGTCTCTTGGGACCTGCTGTCGTAGGAGCCATTCGAATCGCCCAAAATGTAATGGGCATCCTCAATATCCTGTTCATTGCCATCGAAAATTATGTGCCCATACAAGCCGCCAAACACTATGCGGTGGGCGGGTGGCAGGAATTGAAACACTATATGCAAAAAATAACACTTAGTGGAGGGGTGTTGACAGCAGCCCTTGCCTTGGTTTTGGTGATATTTGCCAAACCATTGATTGCCTTACTTTACGGTCAGAGTATACCAGAGAGTGTTTACTTATTAAAAGGTTTTTCTATATTATACTTATTGGTTTTCATTGGATTGCCATTAAAGTTTATAATTCTAACCAAAAAGGAAACAAAATACATCTTTTTATCGTATACCCTGAATGCCTGCTTTAGCCTCGGTCTGGCTTACCCGATTGTGGAATTTTGGGGACTTCAGGGCGTTTTGTTTGGCTTAATAGCATCGCAGATAATAATAGTAGTGGTTTTTTATGTATCCTTAAAATTTAGACTAACATGAAAATAGTTCATTTTGTCTTAGGAAAGGCCAATCCTAATAGAATGAATGGTGTTAACAAGGTGGTTAACAATCTCGCAACTTATCAAACGAATCTTGGCTACGATGTGGATGTTTGGGGCATCACTAGAACTCCTGATGATGTATCTGATTTGCCTCCCCGCAATTACCAAACAAAGTTGTTCAAGTCGATTAACAAGTTGTTCATTCATTCCAAAATTCAGGAAAGTTTAAGAAAACTAAGAAATGATACTGTGTTTCATATACACGGTGGATTCATACCTGAGTTCTTCAATCTTAGCAAATCATTGGTAAAAGAGGACATTCCTTATGTCGTAACGCCACACGGCTGTTACAACTCCAAGGCAATGGAGAAAAACCAACAGTTCAAGAATATTTACTTCAATATGTTCGAGAAAAATTATCTCAGAAATGCGAAAGTCTTGCACTGTATAGGTCAAAGTGAGTTGGATTCGAGCAATAGACTGGTGCCCAATGTGGACAAGGTACTCATTCCCAATGGTCAAAATTTAGACGAACTCAA
Source organism: Chitinophagales bacterium (assembly GCA_020631035.1). Taxonomy (GTDB): domain Bacteria; phylum Bacteroidota; class Bacteroidia; order Chitinophagales; family UBA2359; genus JAHDGP01. The sequence goes on from JAHDIA010000636.1 coordinate 1,236, forward strand.
ATACGAATACGAAGAAATTTTAGAAGATAGATTGGATATGCCTATTTTTGGCTACTGTGGCAGAATGGATGAAAAAATGAAAGGGCTAGACCTACTCCTCGAAGGTTTCGCCATCTACCGACACCAAATGCGAAAAGATGGAAAACTGTGGCTCATAGGCGGTAATCAGGATTTTGAATCTTTACAAAATTATGCCAGAGAGCTAGGCATTGCTAAGGATGTCACTTTCTGGGGACCTCAATTCGGGAATGCAAAACTCAATATCATCGCCAATATGGACGCCTTTTACCACGCTTCGAGATATGAGGGAATGCCAACCGCTATTTTGGAAGCGGCAGCACTCAAAGTCCCTTGTGTAGTCAGTGAGGCAACCAATCTATCTGATTATGTCGAAGAATACGATGCGGGCTACGTACTCGATCCCAACTGTGCCGACGAAGTGGCGTGGTCTATGGTGCATACCCTGACCCAAATGAAAGACAAAAAGTGGAAAGAGAAAGGCATCAATGCCCACAATATGGTCAAAACGGCTTTTTGCTGGGAGAGCATCGCCCAAGAATTGGTAGAGGTATACAGCAGAAGATAAGATAGACCTTCCCTAAAAGAAGGTGCTGCTTTGACAAAGACCAAGCATGATTACTCAATTAGACAAATCAATCCCTTCAATAGATAATTTTTTGAGAAAAGTAGGCTTCTGGCTTACTTTTTTCTTATTCCTCAAAATCCTCGGCTTTTTTACCATTAGCGAAAACATCAACATCACCAGAGCCCTCAAGGTGGTGGTGCGCTTTGGTACGAGTGGAGGCATCATCTTGCTATACATTTGGGTTGTCTCCAAAGGCTTTGTCGCTGCTTTTAACTTTCGCAATTTACTCGCTCCCTTCTTTTATTTAATGTATTTGTTCCTCGGACTTGCTTCGCTGTTCTGGTCCTCTGGCTTTGGTTATTCCCTCCTACAACTCTTTATGACCTTTGAGACCATTCCCTTTGTGTGTTTGCACCTCAGCATTATACAAATGGTCAACAAGCATTTTCCCGAAACGCCCCTACGCCTAAGCAATCAATTGGGCAAAGCCTGCTTTTGGGTACTCGCCATTTTTGTAGCAGGAATGTACATCAATCCAGACCAATTTTTTAGAATGACCCACGGAGGCGAGGTTGCCCGACTCGGCGGTTTTATGATGAACCCCAACGAACTCGGAATGCTTGCCGTCGTTGGTATGGCTGCCTGTATGCTCGAAATTGTCTACAAACACCACCGCCTCCGCAACCTCTTTATGATGGGCATTTTACTCTACGGTTTACTAATGACCAGCTCCCGTTCCTCCCTCGGTAGCTTCCTCTTGGTCTTGCTCTTTTTCGTTTTCAAAGAGGGCAATTTCAAGCTCAAATTTGCCATCGTCGCAGGTGTCGTCTTGTGTATGCCCCTAGCCGTCCAAACCATCATTCTCAAACAAGGCGACCTCCAAGAAGTCCTCAGTATGACAGGCCGCTTACCCTTCTGGAAAGCCCTCCTTACCGAAGGCTTACCCAAAGAACCCTGGTTGGGCTACGGCTTTATGCGCATCTCCTACACCGACTACTTCCAAAGCGTCCACACCTACGCCGCCAAAATGACCCACAACACCTTCGTCCAAGTTCTAATGAACCTCGGCTTCGTCGGCTTTGCCATCACCCTTGCCCAAATGGCGGCCACCTACAGAGCCTACTGGATTTCATCCGACAAATACAAAAACCTTTTCTTTATGGGCATCCTCATTCCCATCGTCATCAACTCCTTCACCGAATTCGGCATCTTCGGCGAAAACAACTTCGGCATCCTCTTCTACCAATACCTCATCTTCTGGTTCGTCATCGAAGCCAGCCAACAACTCGACTTCAAACAAAAATACATCCAAAAAAGACTGAGAAGGAATTATGAGTTGTGAATTGTACGGAACGCAACAGCCACAAACGAAGGCGACTCCCCGCTATCCGCTTTTGCATGGCAACCGCTCCTATCGGGCGTAAAATCGCAACGCTCAGCCCTCCGTCTCAAAGCCCAACCATCCGCTTCACGCCACCACTTCCATAACCAGTACAGACCATCCCGATTTTCGGTATGTCTCCCCATCCCACTATGAATACCAATCCCCAGTACAGACCATCCCGATTTTCGGTATGTCTCCCCATCCCACCCAAGATTTCCCTACAAATCAGAACACAAACCACAAACCAACCGTAACCGACCGTCATGCCCAAAGCTCCGCTATTGGGCATCCCCAAACGAGAAGGAAGTATCCAAGCGTAACCAACACTCCCCAGTACAGATAATCCCGATTTTCGGGATGTCTCCCCATCCCACTATGAATACCAATCCCCAGTACAGACCATTCCGATTTTCGGTATGTCTCCCCATCCCACTATGAATACCAATCCCCAGTACAGACCATCCCGATTTTCGGTATGTCTCCCCATCCCACCCAAGATTTCCCTACAAATCAGAACACAAACCACAAACCAACCGTAACCGACCGTCATGCCCAAAGCTCCGCTATTGGGCATCCCCAAACGAGAAGGAAGTATCCAAGCGTAACCAACACTCCCCAGTACAGATAATCCCGATTTTCGGGATGTCTCCCCATCCCACTATGAATACCAATCCCCAGTACAGACCATTCCGATTTT
>JAHDIA010000637.1 GCA_020631035.1 Chitinophagales bacterium
CAATTTGCATTTTCCCCAATTCATAATCCATAATTTATAACTCACAATTAGTCTGTATTTTTTTATTCAAGCCAAAAGCGATAATTTTGGAAAAAATTTGAAATGTCTGAAGAAACAGAAAAGCAAACTGAAGAACAAGAATTATTTGTACATCACACCATTGATGTAGACAAGGGGCAAGAACCACTTAGAGTAGACAGGTATGTCACCAATTTTCTTCCTGCAATTGTTAGCCGCAATAAAATCCAAAATGCAGCCAAGGCAGGTTGCCTTCATGTAAACGACAAAGCTGTCAAATCCAATTACAAGGTAAAGGCAGGAGATCAAATCAAAGTTTTGTTGCCCAATCCTGTTAGAGAATTTGAGGTGATTGCTGAAAACATTCCTTTGGATATTCGCTACGAAGACGATGATTGTTTGGTTTTAATGAAGGAGGCTGGAATGGTGGTACATCCAGGTTTTGGGAATCGTACAGGGACACTTGTGAATGCTTTGACCTATCATTTTCAGAATTTACCTGACCGTTCGGAACAGGCAGACCGTCCTGGTTTGGTTCACCGACTCGATAAAGATACCACAGGCTTAATGGTGATTGCAAAGACAGAGTGGGCAATGACCCATTTGGCAAAGCAGTTTTATGACCGAACAGCTCACCGTCGTTATGTGGCATTGGTGTGGGGGGATGTCTTGGAAGACGAAGGACGCATAGAGGGTTATATTGGACGAGACTTGAAGGTGAGGCAAAAAATGGCGGTATTTCCTGACGAAGATTATGGAAAGCACGCTGTTACCCACTACAAAGTGTTGGAACGTTTTGGATATATTACCTTGGTAGAATGCCGCTTGGAAACAGGACGCACTCACCAAATTAGGGTTCATTTCAAACACATTGGTCATCCCTTGTTCAATGATGCCCGTTATGGTGGTGACCGAATTGTAAAAGGGACTGTTTATACAAAGTACAAACAATTTGTCGAAAACTGTTTTAAGTTGATTCCTAGACAATCATTGCACGCCAAAGAATTGGGTTTTGAGCATCCTACAACGGGCGAAAAATTGATGTTTGACTCAGATTTTCCCGAAGATATGCTTGAAGTGATAGGGAAATGGCGTAAGTATATGGGAAAATAAATGAAAATAAGAGGAAGAAGGCTTGGCACTTCTAAACAAAGTGTTAATTTTAATAGTTGAAATAGTATTAGATCACCAAATAGGATTATAGTGCGTATTGTACAAATATTGCTTTTTTTGATTGCCTCAGGGGCAGCATTCTTCTTTGCTTGGAAAAAGTTTTCTGAAATACGAAACAACATCATGCGAGGAAAAGATGTCGAATTTGATGCGGCTGATGGAGGAACACGGATGAAAAATATGTTGATGATTGCTTTTGGACAAAAAAAGATGTTCAAAAATTGGATTCCCGCTATTCTTCATTTGTTTATTTATGTTGCCTTTTTGTTTACTCAGATTGAGTTGTTGGAAATTTTTATAGATGGCATTACGGGAAGTCACCGTGCAATCTGGTATATGATAGAAGGCACTCCCTTGAGATGGATTTACATATTGGTCATCAACTCTATAGAAATATTGTCGGTTTTGGCATTTGTAGCAACTTTGGCATTTTTGTCAAGGCGGAATTTGTTGAAGGTGCCCCGTTTTGTAAAGTCAGAAATGAATGGTTGGCCTAAGCTGGACGGAAACATCATTTTGTATTTAGAAATCATCTTGTTGATTGGGGTCTTTTGTATGAATGTAGGCGACCAAGCTTTGCATTTAAAACATACAGGAGAAACCTATCCATTTTTACTCAGTGGAGCTTTTGCCCATTTGTTTGATGGTTTGGGTACTGGCTTTTTGACAGTGATGGAGCGTTTTGGTTGGTGGCTACATATTTTGACGGTCTTTGCATTCTTGAATTACTTGCCCTACTCTAAGCACTTACATATTATGTTGGCATTTCCGAATACCTATTTTGCGAGCTTGAAGCCCAAGGGGGAAATGACCAATATGCCAGAGATAACCAAAGAGATTAAGTTGATGATGGATCCAAATGCGCCAATGGAAGAACCTCCTGCTGAGGAAGAAGCTTCTAAGTTTGGTGCAAAAGATGTGGAGGATTTGCCTTGGCCATCTTTGTTGGGAGCCTATACTTGTACGGAGTGTGGGCGTTGTACAGCTGCTTGTCCTGCCAATCAAACGGATAAGAAATTGTCGCCTCGTGCCATCGTTATGGCCGTAAGGGATAGAATGGAAGACAAGGCGAAAAATGAAAAAGAACATGGTAAGGATTACGATGATGGTAAATCATTGTTTGATTACATCACCAAAAAAGAAATCAATGCTTGTACTACTTGTAATGCCTGTGTGGAGGAATGTCCTGTGAGCATCAATCCTTTATCTTATATATTGGAATTGCGTCGCTACAAAATTATGGAAGAAGCAGACTCTACAGAGGAATGGAATTTGATGTTTACCAATACCGAAAACAATGGAGCTGTTTGGCAGTTCAACCCTGCGGACCGTGCCAAGTGGGCAGCGGAGATGGAAGCAGAAGAGGGATAGGAAATAATTGACATAAGAAAAGAATCAAATAAAAAAGGGCGAGCCAGCTTTTGCTGACTCGCCCTCTTTCATTATGTCGTAAAAAGAAATTTAAATTTCGCTGTATTTTTTGCGACCTTCTCCAGCCCAAGGAACACTGATTTCAGTTACTTCCGTTCCATCTTCTAATACAGTAGTTGTTTCCCACATGCTGCGGTCTGGCTGACCAGCCCATTCGGGTAGACCAGCTGTTTCAGGTTTACCAGCATCTTCAGGTTTTCCTGGATTTTCAGGTTTGCCCATTCCACCAATTACTTTGTTCATTTGTTGAATGGCTAGTTCAAAGTTTTGAAAGTTGTTCATGATTAGTTTGTTATAATTAGATAAAAAATGAAATTTAGCTTGCTGTGAATTGCTAAAATAAGAAAATATAAATAGGGAATGAAATCCAGATGTTTCATTCCCTATTTTGATATATAAAGAAAATATTAACCTTCGACGGCTGCCAAATCTAACATATACTGTCTACGACCACCTTCTAAGTCTTCCCAAGGAGCGATGTGCTCCAATTCTTCTTCACCATCCTCATCAATAACAGTAGTAGTAGCCCAGTCGGTCATATCTGGTTTTCCAGCCCATTCTGGTTTCCCTTTTCCGCCAACAATGTGATTTGTATTATTCAATTTAAATTCTTGAAAATTTTTCATGATTAATTTTTAAGTATAAAAAGTTGGTTATATAATATATTTGTTGTTGTTAGGTGTAAGGGATGAATTATCCTAATTCTGGCAATAAGCTTGCTAAATCTGGAAGAAGCTCAGATAATTCAGGCAATGTTGCCACATCCTCAGGGATGTTTTCACCAAATCCGTTAACAATGTCAATTGGATTTTCTACAAAATCCAACGCTGGTTTTCCATTTCCTGCAAACTCAGGCTTGCCTCCTGCAAAAGCTGGTTTTCCAGCACCAATAATATTATTTACATTGTTAATTGCGAATTCTTGAAATTGTTTCATGATTAGTTATTTTGGTATTTTTAATAAAATAGATTAAATATATAGTCTTTGTTGTCGTCGTCGTAGTTGGTTGAATTAAGGTATAAGCGCAAGGAAGTCTTCATAAATAGCAGTGTATTGTTCTGGAACTTCTGATACTTCTGGCAACATGTCTTGGTACTCAGCGATTACATCACCATATTCCTCAACTATTGTTGGCAACTGCTCTTGAATGTATTCCAAACCTTTACCTTTTCCTGCCCACTCAGGCTTTCCTTTGCCTCCAATGACCTGTGCGGTCTCTTTGATTTCAAATGCTTTGAAATTTTGCATGTTCTTCAAATTTTAAATTAAGTAATATAAT
>JAHDIA010000638.1 GCA_020631035.1 Chitinophagales bacterium
GACTTACCATCTCCCAAAGGCTTGTAAGTCTCTACCATTGGCAATTGCAAAGGCAAATCCCCTTCGCCCAAGGCAAAAGGCGCACCTTCTTCATCGGCATCTTTAAAGTAAATCGGGAAAGGTTCTCCCCAATAACGTTGACGGCTAAAACCTGCATCTCTCAAACGGTAATTGACCTTCGCTTCTCCAATGCCTTTTTCTTCCAACTTCTGGTTGATTGCCTGAATAGCATCCATCACCTCCATTCCGTTGATAAAATCCGAATTGATCATCTTGCCCACTTTGTCTTCTCGTCCTGCTCCTGGATGCTCCGATTTGTCGATGATTTCAACGATTGGGATGCCAAATTTATCCGCAAAAGCATTGTCTCTATCGTCATCGGCTGGTACGGCCATAATGGCTCCCGTTCCATAACCTGCCAAAACGTATTCGCCTATCCATATCGGTATTTTCTCCCCTGTAAAGGGATGAATGGCATAGGCTCCTGTAAATTCGCCTGTCACCGTTTTGACATCCGCCATCCGTTCTCTTTCAGAGCGTTTGTTGACGTACTCCAAATATTTCTCAATGGCTTCTTTTTGTTCATCGGTGGTAATTTCCTTGACCAATTCGTGTTCGGGAGCCAATACCATAAAGGTTACCCCAAAAATGGTATCGGGACGGGTAGTAAATATCTCGAAGCTTTTTCCGTCTGAATCTGCAATTTCAAAATGCATAGAGGCACCGTAGGATTTGCCAATCCAGTTGCGCTGCATTTCCTTCATTGCCTCACTAAAATCTACCGTATCCAAGCCATTCAACAAGCGTTCGGCATAGGCAGTTACCCTCAAAAACCATTGGCGCAAGCGTCTTTTTTCGACTGGGTGTCCTCCCCTTTCGGAGACACCATCTTTGACCTCATCATTTGCCAATACGGTTCCCAATGCTTCACAGTACCAAATATCGCTATAAGCTTGGTATGCCAAGCGGTAATTTTGCAAAACCACCTCTTTGGCTTGTTCGTCCTTGGCTTTCCATTCCTCAGCTGTAAAGCTCATTTCTTCTCCTTGGGCAGCATTGACGCCTTCGGTTCCACTGGCGTCAAATTTGGCAATCAAGGTGTCGATGGATTCTGCCTTGTCGGTATCCTTATTGTACCAACTTTTGAACATCTTCAAAAAGGCCCACTGGGTCCATTTGTAGTATTTTGGGTCACAGGTTTGGATTTCTCTGTCCCAATCATAGGACATACCCATATTTTTCAACTGCTCCTTAAAATAAGCGATGTTTTCACGGGTGGTATCGGCAGGATGCGCACCTTTTTGGATGGCATATTGCTCGGCAGGCAAGCCAAAAGCGTCAAATCCCATAGGATGCAATACATTAAATCCGTTGAGTCGCTTGTAGCGAGCGTAGATGTCAGAGGCGATGTAGCCCAATGGATGCCCTACGTGTAAGCCCGAACCTGAGGGGTAAGGGAACATGTCCAACACATAATACTTGGGTTTGTCAGATTGGTTGTAGACTTTGTACACTTGGTTTTGATTCCAATAGTCCTGCCATTTGGTCTGAATCTCGGAATAATTGTACTGCATAGTTTTGAGTTTTTAAAATTTGAAATGCAAAAGTAATAAATTGTTTTTTATTTCTTGGTCGATGGTTCATAGGCGATGGTCCATAGGGCTTAGTGTTTTCTGTTCTAATTGTTTTGGGGCAGCGTTTGTCTTTCATGGCTGCGTTGTGGTCTGGTTAGCCAACGCGTGCTTTTCCCTTCGTACAAGGGTTCGTCTACCCGCTCGTCCTGCGCTTTGGGATGCGAGGTATTTTGAAAACGCCAGACATCAAAAAAGGGAGTTGCCTTTCGACAACTCCCTTCGGATTTTTGTTTATGTTTTACCACATAAATTGCCTACTGCCTGATGAGTTTACCAGTGCATAGCAGCAAGTTTTGTGTATTTGTTATTTGATAATAATACATATTGGGTGTCCAATTTTGTGTATCAATGATTGTATTTTTGTTGTGGATGGGAGCGTGATATACTTTTTTGCCCTCCTTGTCTACAACACTCAGCCAAAGAGTTTGTTCTTTGTATGCCTCCACTCCATTGAGTTGAATGTTCAACTGCTCTTTGAATGGGTTGGGGCTTGCTGATAGTTCAATAAACGGAGCTTGAGGGATAAAAGTTCCAATGCTGTCCATATTTGTTGTATCAATCATCATTGTGTCCATTGACATAGTGTCTATTGGCCAGTAATTTTCTTGTATTTGGACGTTTACCTCAGAGCTTCCATTGGTGGAATAGTCAATATTAAGGATAGTTCTGCTTCCTTTGTGCAATGGGACATTCTCAACGACTTGACTACCATATTGTGAAGAGATGACTTCTACATCGACCATTCCTTCTTCCATTTGAGCATAGTACACTTGTCCTTGATAATTTGTCAACTCACTGGAATTGTCTCCAATATTGACGCTTGTATTTGCTTGAGCTACTCCATCTACCTTTACATTGACTATGAGACGAGCCGCATATTCGTAGCTAGGTTCTAAAATATAGAGTCCTTCTTCCATATCTGAAGCGAGTAGATTGCCAGAAGGGAGATAAGGATAAATACCCCAGCAACCTGAAAATTCACTAGCAGAAAAAAGAGGAGAAGTATCATAGTGTCCAACTTCGACCAATTGGTCGGGAAATTTGGCATCGTGTATGGTGATGCCTTTGGCATAGTAGGATGTCAATACAAAATCATCTTTGACATAAACATTGTGGGGAGAAGCGATTTCGTCGTTTATTTTGTCTAGTAATTGTATATCGCTAGGATCAGACACATCGTAGGCACTGATACAACCTTTGTCTATCTCATCTGTTACAAAAGCAACTTTGTTGTTATCAGACAGCCAGACATTGTGGGGAAAATTACCAGGCGTACTGCTTGCTCCCAATTGAACAAAATTGTTTTTGTCTGATACATCCCAAACAGTCACGAAGCCAGTTCCCAACTCTGCCAGCCAAGCGGTATCGCCTCGAACAAATGCATCGTGTACATAGCCTTCATTAAAAGTTGCCACCACTTCAGGTTCATAAGGATTGGGTGAATTTAGATCTAAGACCACCATATTAATGTTAAAGACACCAGTAGACCCATTGCAACCCACTCCACACAAATAGGCATAGCCTTGTTCATCAATGAATATATTGTGTACGACTCTAAGCTCGCAATCGGATTCATCCCAGCCTTCTCCTTTCCAGAAATTGGATTCAAAAGTATTGGGAGCATTTTCCATATTGAGGATGAATAGCCCCTCACCTCCAGTAAAAGATTCTACTGCATAGATGTAATTCTTGTAGGCTTTGACATCTCGCCCAAGGTCGGAAAAGCCCTCAACAACATGCACTTCTTGTGGGTTTTGGGGATTGGAGACATCATAGATGGTAATTTTACGCTCATCTTGTTGGGCGATGATGGCGTATTCGTTTCCTGCTTCGTCTACATAGCCCCATACATCATTGTTGTGGATATTGTTTCCTGTGGGCGTAAGTGAGAGCAAGGAAATGTTTTGTTGGCATTTGAGTTGGTTTGACCAACTAAGCCCAATTAGCAATAATAGCATTGCCACGACCTTCATTTGTTTCATTGGAGGATTCAGTTTTGTATTTAAAATTAGCAGATTAGGTCAATGGTTAAAACAAAGATATTTGTTTTGTATTGGAATAGCAAATTTATGGAGAAACGACAGAGGCGTAAACATGCCCTCTACGCCTGATGGAAGTGGTACCTACTAGCGAGAGCCACTTGTGAAGCAGGGAATGACGACGGCTGACGTTAGGAAGACTAGAAATGACTTTGCTGAACAGTGGCGTGAGCTAGTAAGTACAAGCGGACAGCAGGGAGACCCTTTGCAAACGAAGGGATTG
>JAHDIA010000639.1 GCA_020631035.1 Chitinophagales bacterium
GATGAGCAAGCAGTTGCCATCTACAACGAATACAACCAGTCTATAATGACCGCTTTCCCCACACTCACCAATGCCGATATGGACAACATTTTGGCATATGTCAAACAAGAAACAGACAAGGGGCCTCCTGCTGAATCTGCTGCTGCTGGTGGTGGTGCTGGAGGAGGAGACGGAGTAGTTGCCAATTCATTTGGACCATCTCAGATTTTCTTATTGGTGATGGCATTGGCATTGTTGATCATTGTCTTCCTTTTGGCCAAAGTTTTGCGTTCACTTAGCAATGTACTACGTGAGAAAGATGGGCTAGAGCCACTAGAACCATTTGGTTTAAATAGCATTTTCCAAAATCGTGGAGTAAAATTGGCATTGGGCTTGGCAGTATTTGGCCTTTTAGCTTACACTACTTATGATGGAGCTTCGAGCTTGAGCAGACAACAGGGCTATCAACCTGAACAACCTATCAAATTCTCGCACAAATTGCATGCAGGGCAACACCAAATTGACTGTCAATACTGCCACTCTGGGGCAATCAATGGCAAATCAGCGGTGATTCCTTCTGTCAATGTTTGTATGAACTGCCACAAACAGATACAAGAAGGTCCTACCTATGGTACCAAAGAAATTTCTAAAATTTATGAGGCGATTGGTTTTGATCCTAAGACCAAAAAATACATTGAAGGTTATGAACAAAAGCCTGTTGAATGGATTCGTATTCACAACCTTCCAGACCACGTTTACTTCAATCACGCCCAACACGTCAATGCTGGAGGACTTGAATGTCAAGAATGTCACGGTCCAGTCGAAGAGATGGAAGTAGTTGAACAACATTCGTCTTTGGGTATGGGATGGTGTATCACTTGTCACAGAGAAACCAATGTGAAATTTACGAGCAATGACTATTACAGTATCTATGAAAAATACCATCAAGAAATAAAAGATGGGGACCGTTCACAGGTAACAGTAGAAGACATTGGAGGATTGGAATGTCAAAAATGCCACTATTAATCATATAAGGTCTGAATTATAAAAGCAAAAAAGAGATAATCCATATCTCAGAAACTACCAATTAAACAATATGAGCAATAAAAAATATTGGAAAGGATTTGAAGAGTTGCAGAATGATGCAGAGTTTATCAAAGCAAAGAAAACGGAGTTTCCTGATAAACTTCCTCTAGGTACTGCCCTTAAACCAGGAAATGAAGGAGCAAAATCTGGAAGAAGAGACTTTCTAAAAGTATTGGGGTATAGTTTAACGGCTGCTACAGTTGCTGCTAGTTGTGAAATGCCATTGAGAAAGGCAATTCCTTATGTAGTAAAGCCAGAGGAAATTATGCCTAGTGTTGCCAATTACTACGCTTCTACCTTTGTCAATGGTAGTGATTTCTGCAATGTATTGGTAAAAACTCGTGAAGGAAGACCAATCAAGGTTGATGGGAACAAAATGTCTAAGCTTACCCAAGGCGGAACCAGCCCAAGAGCACAGGCTTCGGTTGTAAGTTTGTATGACAATGCTCGTCTAAAATATCCTACAACAAATGGAGAACGCCTTACTTGGCCACAAGTAGACGAACAAATAAAAAGACAACTCAGAGGGGTACGTGGTGATGTAGTTTTGTTGACCAATTCTATCAGTAGCCCTTCTACCAAAGAGGTCATCAGACGCTTTCAAAATCGTTACAATGCCACAGTGGTTTATTACGAACCAGTGTCTAAGTCGGCGATGCTTTTGGCAAACCAACAATCCTTTGGTAAAAAAGTAGTTCCTTCTTATCATTTTGATAAGGCAGATGTAATTGTAGGAGTTGATTGTGATTTCTTGGGTACTTGGGTATCCCCTATACAGTTTGCTGCTGATTACATCAAAAAAAGAAAAGTAGATGCAGACAATCCTGTAATGTCTCAGCATTTTCAATTTGAACCAAGAGTAAGTATTACAGGAGCCAAAGCAGATTATCGTAGAAGTGTTAGACCTTCTCAAATTGGTGCGGTATTGCTTGAAATATATAAATTAGTTGGAGGAGGAGGCTCTGGTGCAGGTGTCAATTTCCCTGAGCCAGTTCAGACAGCCATTGTCAAAGCAGCCAATGCACTCAAAGGAGCAAGAGGCCGTTCTTTGGTGGTTTGTGGTTCCAATGATGTGGATGCTCAAATCATTACCAATGCCATCAATGGCGCATTGAACAACCTCGGTTCTACCATTGATTTTGATTCACCTTATACGGTACACCAAGGCGATGATAAAGCAATGCAAGATTTGGTGAAAGATATGAATGCGGGTAGAGTTGGGGCTTTGCTCATCAACAATGTCAATCCTGCTTATAGTTATCCAGATGCCAAAGCTTTTAAAGATGGTTTGCAAAAAGTAGGTCTGAGTATTTCCTTCAATGATCGAGAAGATGAAACGGCTGAGTTTGTGAAATTTCTTACGCCAGATCATCATTATCTAGAAAGCTGGAATGATGTTGAGTTCAAAAAAGGACATCTCGGTTTGATTCAACCAACCATTGCACCTTTGTTTGATACTCGTTCTATGGCAGAAAGCTTGATGGAGTGGGCAGACATCGAAGGTGATTATCGTTCTTTTGTTCAAAATTATTGGGCAAGCAATTATGGCATTGCTGGAGATTCTTGGAACAAAGCATTACACGACGGAATAGCAGTAACCAATAGACGTGGTGGTTTTGAAGAATCGCCAACAGGTAGTACTGTATTCACTGGAAATGCTGGTACAGCAGCCTCTAATATTGCTAGAAAAGTACAGAGTGGAGGTGGTGTAGAAGTGGTTTTGTATGAAAACAATACTGTTGGTGATGGACGTTATGCCAACAATCCATTTTTGCAAGAAACACCTGATCCAATAGCCAAAGTTTGTTGGGACAATTATGCGATTGTTTCGCCCAAAACGGCTAAGAAAAATGGTTGGACAGATGGAGCATTGATGAATTCTCCTACAAAAGGTAGTGACATCATTGACATTACTGCCAATGGAAAAACCATTACCTTGCCAATTACCATTCAACCAGGTTTGCAAGAAGATGTAGTTGCTGTTGCTGTTGGTTATGGAAGAACCAAGCCAGGAAATGAGCATTGTATGGTTGGACAAAATGCTTATCCATTATTAGCATTGAATGGTGATACTTTTGATTTTAACATTACTTCTGGTGTAAGCATCAACCAAAATGGTGGAGGCTATAAGCTAGCCCAAACCCAAACACACCATACCATTGATGATGAGCGTGAAATCATCAATGAAACGACGCTTACAGATTATAAAGCGAAAAAAGATTCTGGTAACTATACTGGACAAAAATATGCTGATGCAGGATGGACTTCACATCACTACATCAGTTTGTATGATGGATACGAAGAAACATTGGGACAAGGACACCACTGGGGTATGGCAATCGACCTTAACTCTTGTATTGGATGTGCTGCCTGTGTTGTTTCATGTCACCTCGAAAACAATGTTCCTGTAGTAGGACAAACAGAGGTGCATCGTGCACACGAAATGCACTGGATGCGTATCGACCGCTACTACTCAAGTCGTCAAGATACCGATCCTGATTATGAGCATCCTGAGATTGCTTTCCAACCAATGATGTGCCAGCATTGCGACAATGCTCCTTGTGAGAATGTTTGTCCAGTAAATGCGAGTAACCACAGTTCTGAAGGTTTGAACCAAATGGCGTATAACCGTTGTATTGGAACCCGTTACTGTGCCAATAACTGTCCTTTCAAAGTGCGTCGTTTCAATTGGTTTGATTTCCAAGGAAACGATAGTTTTTATGCTAAAAGCGTGTTGAACAACGATATGACAGTGATGGTAGACAACTTGAGTAGAATGGTCTTGAACCCTGATGTTACTGTACGTTCTAGAGGGGTAATGG
>JAHDIA010000640.1 GCA_020631035.1 Chitinophagales bacterium
ACAAAAAGAACTCGATGCTGGTAAGTTGCCTAATTTCTTGGCAGAAACCAGCCATATTAGAGAATCTGATTGGAAAATTGCGCCAATTCCTGATGATCTACAAGATAGACGGGTTGAAATTACAGGACCTGTCGATCGTAAAATGATCATCAACGCACTCAATTCTGGTGCAAGGGTATTTATGGCCGATTTTGAAGACAGCAATACTCCCAATTGGTTCAATGCCATCCAAGGACAAATCAATTTGCAAGATGCCATCAATCGTACCATTACACATACCAATCCCAAGAATGGCAAGTTCTATGAATTGAATGAAGAGGTGGCGACCTTAATGGTAAGACCCAGAGGATGGCACCTAGAAGAAAAAAACATTCAGTTTGAAGGAGAAAATTTAAGTGGTAGTTTGGTTGATTTTGGATTGTACTTTTTCCACAATGTCAAAACATTATTAGAAAAAAATACAGGTCCTTACTTCTACTTACCTAAATTGGAAAGTCATTTAGAGGCTCGTTTGTGGAATGATGTATTTTTGTTTGCTCAAGATTATTTGGACATTCCAAAAGGAAGCATCAAGGCAACAGTATTAATAGAAACAATTTTGGCATCCTTTGAGCTTAACGAAATTTTATATGAATTAAAAGATCACTCAGCAGGCTTAAACTGTGGTCGTTGGGATTACATCTTCTCTTACATCAAAAAGCTAAGAAATTTGGATGGCTATGTACTGCCAGACCGCTCAAAGGTTACCATGGCTGCACCTTTTATGGAAGCTTATTCTAAATTGGTTATTAAGACCTGTCATAGAAGAGGTGCTCATGCTATGGGCGGTATGGCGGCATTTATCCCCATCAAAAATGATCCAGAAGCCAACCAAAAAGCCTTTGACAAGGTTAGGGCCGACAAGGAAACAGAAGCTAAAAATGGGCACGATGGCACCTGGGTAGCGCATCCAGGTATGGTGCAATTGGCGATAGATGTTTTTGACAAATATATGCCAGAAAAGAATCAAATCGACAAACAATTGACCAACTACATTGTAACAGCCAATGAACTCATCGCTGTTCCCGAAGGCACCATTACAGAAGAGGGCATTCGCCTCAACATCAATGTGGGTATTTTGTACATCGAAAGTTGGTTGAGAGGCAACGGAGCAGCAGCCATTTACAATTTGATGGAAGATGCTGCAACAGCCGAAATCTCAAGAACACAGGTTTGGCAATGGTTGCACAACAAAGCTCAGCTAGAAGATGGACGTACATTCTCACTCGAATTATACGACACATTAAAAAAAGAAGAAATTAAAAAAATAAAAGACCTTTTGGGCTCAGAAAAATTTGAGTCAGGTCGCTTTAAAGAAGCCATAGCGCTTTTCGACCAATTGGTCAAAGAGGAAAACTACGAAGAATTCCTCACACTATCAGCTTATAAATTAATTGATTAACTTTTTAAAATATAACAAACATGGAACGCAAATCAAAAATGTTAAATCCGATGAAATTAAGAGATGATGAGTACAAAGGTTTTAGTGTAGATCTCAAGCATGGTAAGCCTGTACCTCCTAAAGAAGAAAGAGAGTCTAAAAAGAAATTGACTCCAGAAATTGATTTAAGATCAGAGGACTACAAAGGATTTTAACATCTTTCCATACCTTAGCAAAATTAAATTATTTCCTTGTAATTTTATCAAGGAAATAATTTAATTTTCAATTCTAAACATACTCACCTAGAACACAACACACTTCACCAAATAACAAGTATTATTAAAATAATAAAAAATGAATTTACAAGATAAAATAAATCAATTGGAACAAGAATGGGCAAATGATCCTAGATGGGAAGGTGTCAAAAGAGCCTACAGTGCGGAAGAAGTAATCAAATTACGTGGCAGTGTTCCCATTGAATATTCTCTTGCTAGACATGGGGCTGAAAAGCTTTGGAAAAAACTCCACAGTCAAGATTTTGTAGCAGGATTAGGGGCATTAACGGGCAATCAAGCAATACAGGAAGTAACAGCAGGTTTAGATTCTATTTATTTGAGTGGTTGGCAAGTAGCGGCCGATGCAAACTTGGCAGGTCAAATGTATCCTGACCAATCACTTTACCCTGCCGACTCTGTGCCCTCAGTCGTCAAGCGTATCAATAATGCTTTATTGAGAAGAGACCAAATCCAATCGGTTTCTGGTGAGGGTGACATTGACTGGATGGTGCCTATCATTGCCGATGCTGAAGCAGGTTTTGGGGGCAACCTCAACGCTTTTGAATTGATGCGTGCCTTGATTGAAGCAGGTGCCTCTGCGGTACACTTTGAAGATCAATTGTCTTCTGCTAAGAAGTGTGGTCACTTGGGTGGAAAAGTTTTGGTGCCTACTCGCGAAGCCATCAACAAATTGGTTGCGGCAAGACTCGCTACCGATGTTTGCAATGTACCAACACTACTCATTGCCCGTACAGATGCAAATGCTGCCAACTTATTGACTTCTGACATAGACGAAAGAGACCACAAATTCATTTTGGGTGATCGTACTGTCGAAGGATTCTACAAAGTTAAAAACGGATTGGAACAAGGCATCGACCGTGGTTTAGCTTACGCTCCTTATGCCGACTTGGTTTGGTTGGAAACATCTAAACCAGACTTAGGAGAGGCCAGAGAATTTGCACAAGCAATGCACGAAGTTTATCCAAATCAGCTTTTGGCTTACAACTGCTCTCCTTCTTTCAACTGGGCAGCTCACTTAGACGAAAAACAAATGTTGACTTTCCGTGAAAACCTAGCCGAATTGGGTTACAAATATCAGTTTATCACCCTAGCAGGTTTCCACGCACTCAACACCTCTATGTTCGAAATCTCTAAAGCATATTTAGAGCGTGGAATGGCTGGTTATTCTCAATTACAACAAAAAGAATTTGCTTTAGCAGAAGATGGCTTTAGAGCTGTTAAACACCAAACATTTGTTGGAACACAATACTTCGACTTTATCCAAAATACCGTTCAACAAGGACAAAGCTCTACTGCTGCAATGGCAGGTAGTACTGAAGAGGAACAGTTCCACCACTAATAAAAAGTACATTTAATAATTCGATTTTTGCAATATTCATGTTTAAAGGATCTTCCTATTTTGGCAGGTCCTTTTCTTTTTAATTTAATTGAAGATTAGGCAATATGAACCGTAATCTTAAATTTTGAATCTTGATTTTATTTATTGTGCAACGTCTGTCTTTCATGGCTACGTTATGGTCTGGTTAGCCAACGCATGTTTCCCCCTTCGTACAAGCGAGCATCCGCCCGCTCGTCCTACGCTTTTGTCTAAACCATGATTTTTAGGATTGCTATGATTAATAAGATTTTTATATTTTTCTCATCAATCAAGCTCATCCCATTAACCAAGGTTCAGATAGAAGCAAGGCGTGAAGCGGATGGAAAAAAGGACCAACACCGAACCCAAAGAACCGATGCCTACGCCTGATTGAAATGGAAAGCCTTGTAGACAAGGCATGCCTTGTCTACAAGCTTGAAATGAAAAGCAGGGAGACACCCACCCACGAAGCCCCCAACCTTCCGTCCTCATCAAAATAATCTTAAATTTTCTAGTTTTAAATCTTAAATTTTCAATTATTCCCTATTTTTGCCCCCACTATGAATGTCAAACAAATCATCGCCAGCAAAATAAACGTCGCTGCCCAGCAAGTACAGGCAGTCTTAGACCTATTTGAAGAGGGAGCCACTGTGCCATTTATTGCCAGATACCGCAAAGAAAAAACAGGTGGATTAGACGAAGTACAAATAACTGAAATTCGCCAATTGCACAAAGAATGGGAAACCATCGAAAAAAGACGTGCCTACATTTTAGAGACCATCGAAGAACAAGGCAAACTCACGCCAAGCCTCAA
>JAHDIA010000007.1:0-9173 GCA_020631035.1 Chitinophagales bacterium
ACTCAATCACTCAATCACTCAATCACTCAATCACTCAATCACTCAATCACTCAATTACTCAATTACTCAATTACTCAATTACTCAATCACTCATTCATCCAATCACATCAATTTTCAATATTAAATCTTAAATTTTCAATTTATATGTAACCTTCTCTTTTACTTTGCCGTATAATTAAGTAGTCGTCGTTATTATTGTTTTTTTAGTCATTTTGGTAATTTTTTTTCATTTTGGGAATTTTCCCTCCCATCTTTTCCCAAGCTTCTTTCCTTAAATTTTATTTCCACTTTTTTTATTTCAAATTTAAATTTACTGATCCTCAATACATTATATTTAATTTATATGTGTTTTGGGGTATTTATTTGCTAACAAGCATTAGTTTTGGCATCTCCTTTGCCTATATATAGCCGTAACACGCTTACAACGACTAAATATTTAAAAACAATAATAAAAAACAAAACGATGACTACTTTAAACAATTTCGCAAACTTCTCAATCGACAATTCTCAACAAACAAATACTGTAGGTGGTACTTACTGCGGAGGATACAGATACTCTTCTTACAGCTACCAACCAAGAACTTACTCTTACTGTAATGACTATAGCTACAGCAGAAGTTCTTACTGTGACACTTCTTACTCTAGAGATTCTTACAGCTGTGACTGGGGTTCTATCTGGGATAGCGTATGTGATGCTTGGTCTAGCTTTAGCTGTGACACGGGTGTAACTTCTGAGCCTGTTGTAGAAGAAAGAGCACCTGAAGTAGCTAGCGTTGCTGCTGCTTAATATCGGATGAGTTACTTATAAAAAAGACAAAGAATAAAAACTAATATAAAGACAACAACACATTAACAACTTAGATTAAGACCTTTAGATTAAACATTAACACGACGACTTTAATTAATTTAACAAACGACTTAAAAAAATTACCAAAATGAACAACTTCAAAAATTTTCAAATCGACAACAAACAATTGGATAACACTGTAGGCGGTACTTACTGCGGAAGTTACAGATACTCTTCTTACAACTACTGCTACCAACCAAGAACTTATTCTTACTGCAATGACTATAGCTACAGCAGAAGTTCTTACTGTGACACTTCTTACTCTAGAGATTCTTACAGCTGTGACTGGGGTTCTATCTGGGATAGCGTATGTGACGCTTGGTCTAGCTTTAGCTGTGACACGGGTGTAACTTCTGAGCCTGTTGTAGAATCAAGAGAGGAAGCAACTAGAAGTGTTGCTGCTGCTTAATTGAAACAGAAACTAATATTCTAATATTTGAGGAAGGTCGGTGTCAGATAGGCATCGACCTTTTTCATTTTATGATAATTGAAGATTCAAAATTCAGGATTAAAATATTGAGAACCGACGGAGAAGTGCATAAACTAAACTACGCCTGATAGTAGCGGTTACCTTGTAAAAGCGGATAGCAGGGAGCCCCCATCGTCCGAAGTCCTCAACATTCCGTTCTAATTAATAATTCCCCTGACTATCCGTTTTGATGAGGATGATGTTGCTGTCTTGTTTGTTGTTGTACAACTCGCCTTGTTTGAGACTTGCGGTGGTTCCTACAATTAAATAACCACCGTCGCTACATTCAATGACTTGCCAGGCAGAATTGTAGGCTTCTTTTTCAAATGCAAATTCTTTTTTGATGGGAGCAGCGTCGAATGGCTCAATGACTAAATTTATATCGAATAAATTGCCGATACCCGAAAAGCCACAACCCACTATGTCGCCATTGCTGCCAATGACCATAGAGCTACCAATGTCTCTTTGGCTACTGTTGCTACCAGTGGTACTGTTGAGGGTAAAACCTTCGCCTATTTCGTATTTTTCCCACTGATATTGTTCGTTGGCAAAACTGCCCGAATAGCCAAATAAAATAAATTCATTGTTGCTGCTTAAATCCATTGAGAAGGCTCTAGCGTCTGCTCCGTTTTCGCTGATGGCTTCTCGAATGATGCTTTGAGTAGGTTTGTCAATTAAAGCAAAATAAAAACTACCTCCCGTCGATTTTCCCTTTTCGCCACAGACTGCCAAGGTTCCAAAATCCAATTCTTTGACCGACCATAAAATGTCGGAATAAGAATCGCCATAAGTTTTACTCCAAATGACTTCGCCTACAGAATTGGTTTCCATCAATAAAAAATCATTGTTGTAATTGTTTTGGGTATAACCTGCAATCGCAAATCCTCCCGTATTGGTTTGGCAAAAGCTCATTGGTCTTTGATTGCCTTCCATTTCTATGATTTTGACATCGCTATTGATAAAATTCCCATCTTGATCGGCAGAAACCAAAACGATGTTTTCTTTTCCATTACTGTATTGATAGCCCAAAATCTTGAGTGCGTTATTGTCTAAAATAATATCGTAACGGCCAAAGGGATCCACATTGCCAGGTGTATTGTCGTAGCCATTTCGATCTATGGGACTAAAGGGTTCAAATCCCGATAAACTTTCAAATTCTTTTTGCAACAGCAACTCGCCTTTAAAATTTACTTTTAAAAAATATGCCTTCCCATCCTGTTCGCCTATCATAGCAAAATTCCCATTGGGCAACTCAATGGCGGCATATCCCAATTCGTCTTTGTTTTCGATTCCGTGTACTTTTAAAAAAGTGGTGAGAGAATCGCAATAGGTGCCCGTCCAGGTTCCATTACATTCACAAACGCCATTGACACAGCTTCCATTGGGCCCACAATCAATACCCAAACAAGGATTGTTGGAATCAATGGGTGTATCGCAAAATTCGCCCGTCCAATTTTCGTTGCAATCACATTTGCCTGTTTCGACATTGCAATTGCCATTGTTACAATTGACACTTTCGCAAAGAGCTTGCATCAATTCTGTTCGCTCCAAATCCCAATCTTCACAGCTAGGTAGCAAAAGCAGGGCTAGTATTGAAATAAAAATTAAGTAAGATTTAAATAATAAGTTGGGCATCTTTTAAAATTTAATTTTAGCAGTGGCTGAAAATTGATTGGGAGTTAGGGACAAATAATATTGATTGGCAGATGGATCAAATGCCATTCTGTTCTTGTCTTTTTTTAACAATCTAAGAATGAGCCAAGTTGCGCCCAAACCTGCTACGGCATAGCCACCGTATTTGGTGATGTAGGCGTAGTGGTGGTAATCGTTGGCTTCTTGGTAATGTTCTTCTCGGCTCTTGTCGGAGTAAACCGAATCTTCGGCGTCCAAATGTTCATTGTATACATCGTATAATTCGTCAGACTTGTTTTCAAAGTAAAAACTACTGCCAATGCTTCCTAAACCAAGGAGTGTAAAGAAAATAGGTCCGCCCAATTTTTTTTTTTGAGGTAGATAAGTAGTGGGGGACTTGCGTGCCTCTGTATTTTCTTTGTTTTTTGTTTTTTTCTTTGGTTTTTGTTGGGCAACAATGCTTGGTTCTTCTGTAGGCGTTTCTGTTTCTTTTGCAAACTCTACCATAGAATCGCTCTCGTTTTCTTTTTTCGTTGACTCAGGAATTTTTCGCTCTTGAGCCTTGGTGATTTGTTCTCTAGGCTCCTCTATTTTTTCTACGGGCGATGTTTCCACCACATCTGTTTGTTGTACAGGATGCTCCCCTACCCTCTCCTTTTCAACTTTAGCCATTTCTGAATCAACTGTTTCCTTTTGAGGGGTTTCTTCTAAATTTACTTTTGTCGTTATTGATTCTTTAGTTGGCTCTTTGCTTTCCTCTTTGCTTTCCTCTTTTGCTAGCGTTTCTTCTGCTTCTTTCTTGGCACTTGCTTCTTTTTGCATTTGGTCATTTTTGGCTCTTTCCTCTAGCAACAAATCCAAAATTTGCTCAAACTTTTGTTCTAGGTCTTCCACCTTGGTTTCGGTGGTTTCAATAGGAGCCGTTTCTTCAGTAGAAATGTTTACCGCTTGATAATTTTGATTTAAATCTTTTTCTTGGGGAAAGCGCACATCTACAACATAGGGTTCCCAATAGGTATCTTTGGGGATGAGCTTGACTTCCGCCACTCTAGAATAAATATTGTTGACCACATCGTTTTCAATGATTGAGTAACCTTCAATGTGTACATCAAAATACACCAGGGCAAAGAGGTAGTCTTTTTCAAAAACCTTGCTGACGTTTACATTGTACAATTTAAATTTCACACCATCATCTTTAAAATAGAGGTATACGTTTTTAAGATAACTTTTGACGGGAACATAGCGCGCCTTTTGTCTCTGCTGCACCAAATCATCTTCCAACAATACCTTGTCATTTAAAAATACATAGGCATAAGATTCGTCTATGATGATGTCTCTTTCTTCGACAGCGGTGCTTTTGTCACCTATAAAATTGAGCATATATTCGTACTGTTCAATCAAATTGTGGCAACGCTCTACGACATACTCTTCTTGTGCTTTGTTGATTTCACTTTGACCCAATACCACTAGGTTAATGAGCAATAATAGGCAACAATAAATGGTTCTGCTTTTCATTTTTCTACATTCAATGTTTTGTGCAAATAATCTGCTTTCTGCTGATCGTTGATGGGGAGTGCTTCCGAAATCAACCAGCCTGAATTTTTTTCTTCTCGATTAAAATGTTCTACTACAAAAATCCAATCGACCACTTGGGCAAAATAATAACGAATGGACAAGGGCTGAATAAATTTAATTTCTCCATTTTTGACCGCATACAACAAAATGCTCAAATAGTCCGCTTCGTATGTCTTGGGATAGTAGGCACTCAAATTGTTTTTGTCATTGAATACTCGGTACAGCCCTACAAATCCCACCTCATTGTTGCTCGGTGGAATCATCTTAGAGGGGTCATTGCATTCGGCACTGGTATACAAAAAGGGCGTTTCGGCTCCTGCAATGATCCAACTCGCTCCCCCATTGTCACTGATTTGAACTTTTAAAGTTAAATCCATTTGTACCTTTTTGCCTCGGTAGGTCGCCTCACACTTAACCACTGCATACCAATCTGGATTGTAAAAACTCAAACGGGGGCTATACATTGCTGCCCAGCTAAAATCGTCAACTTTTTGCTCGTTTTGGCTTTTATAATTCCGTTCAAACAACAAGGGTAGTTGCTCTTCTCTTCGGGAAATCCCCAAAACTTCAGGATTGAATTTATTGACGTTAAAATTAAATCTATGAATGAACTCGTCTATCTGCTTGACCTTGGCAAAAAGCAATTCACGCTGTGCCGCATCATTCAACATTTTGACTTCTTGACCTAGCAACTGAATAGAGCCGAAAAGCAGCAAAACCCAAACCCAAAGCTTCCATTTAAATTTAAGCCCTTTCATATCTTTCGGGTTTCAACCACCTTAATATCACTGAGCAACACATCCCAAGTTCGCACCGAGGTTCCTCCTA
Organism: Chitinophagales bacterium; assembly: GCA_020631035.1. Lineage (GTDB taxonomy): Bacteria > Bacteroidota > Bacteroidia > Chitinophagales > UBA2359 > JAHDGP01. The sequence continues at coordinate 5,352 of JAHDIA010000007.1, forward strand.
CATTTTTGGTAATATTATCCAAAATAATTTCGATGTTTTTTTCAGTAATGTCTTCGTAAGCAACCTGGTCTCCTGTAATTCCTCTAAACTTTTGCCGCACCGTAATCACCCCATAATATTTGCCATCTGGGGCCAATTTAATATCGCTTACCTGTACCACATCAAACCATTCAATTTCTACCCTATCGTATTTCAACAAACTCAAACGCTTCAAGTAATTCCGAATCGGATACGACTGTACACTCGACCGATTCACCGACGACACCTGTACAATTCGTTCCTCATCATAAAACAATTGAACCGCCAAGTCTATTGAGCTTTGTATATCATCTAAACGAGCAGTCTTGTCCGAAATAATTTCGATATACCCACCCAAATCTTTGGCCTTTTCCAAAGCCAACAACTCAAACTCCCCTACCGTCTCAGGGTCCAAAACTTGCTGCCCATTTAAATTTAATCCGACAATCATTGATATAAAAAGGAATAAAATTTTCTTCATTTTATTTATGCTTATTGGGTAATTAGTTGATTGGCTTATTGGTTAATTCGATTATTGGTTGATTGAGTTATTGGTTAATTGAGTAAGCATACAAGCAATCAACCTAATTACTTAATTACCATTTATCCTGAGTTTGTCGAAGGATAGGGCAACGTGCGTGATTCTAGGCTACGTCTTGGTCTGGTTAACCAATCCCGATTTCATCGGGACTCATCCGACGCTTTTTTAATTGTGAATTATAAATTGGATTTAATGGAATGCCAATTCACAATTCATAACTTACAATTCACAATTTATTTCGTTTGCTCTGATACTCGAATCAATACAATTTTTCCTGTATCATCTTTTTGTGTATCCAACACCCTTGGTTCATATTTTTTCAACAAATTCAAACGGTTTAAATAATCGACAATGGTGTAGCGTCCCAATTCCGTTCCCCTACTCGACTGCACCACCACATTGACATCCTCATTGGCAAAATGTGTTAGAGCTTCTGCCATTGGTAAATTAAAATCAAAAGTACTAGTACTGGCACTGCTGTAATTTTCGGTTTCCATAGTCGTTTCAGTTGTTGAGGCTGTCACTTCCGAATTTTCTGATTCCTTGCTTGCTGATTCTTCTGATATTTTGGGAATGGTTCTGTCTTTTGCTTCCATTTTTTTGCCTCCCACTTTAAAAGAGCGACTCAAAACACAATTATTGAGGTCTGAAACTTGTAAATTGTATTGTCCTGCCCCCAAAACCCTGTCTCGTGCCCCTGCTGAATCATTCCATTCAAAAGTATAGGGCGGGTTTCCTCCCTTTACATTCGCCTTTACCCAAGTCTGAGCATTGGGCAGGGTTTCTTCGACCCATTCCAGTTGAAGCAAATTGACATTTTGTAAAGGAATATTGAGGGTATATTTTTTACGTTTGGCATCACTGACCACTACTTGATAGATGTTTCCACACAAATTTTCGGCATACTGCTCTGAAAGTTGCTCATTGTGCGACCACTCAAACGCATAAGGTTCTTTTCCATTCTGCGGATTCACATTGATATAGCCCGAGCAGCTTTCCTCACAAGTGGGTGGAATAAAGGTGGCAAAAGCGTGGAGTTTTTTGCGCTTCTTTTTCTGCGATTTGACCAATTTAGCAATGGCTTTGTTCTTCGATTTTTTCGCCAGTTTTAGTGTAGAAACATCCGATACCTCCTCCCCCATATTGGGCATCACATCGAGTAGCAGTTGGACCAAGTCCTCATTCCGATTTTGGATGGCATAATGCAGGGGTAAGTATCCCTCGCCATCACTGACAATTGGATTGGCTCCAAAGCCCAAAAGCATCTTGACCGCATCCATATTGTCGTTTTGAACCGCCAAATGAATTGGATAGGTCTGCACTCCATTTTGTAGTTCTGTATTTGCCTGTCGCTTGAGCAGTACCCACAAGCAATCGTTAAAGCCCCTTTCGATGACTTGATGGACAGTGGTATTGCCCTTTTCCTCCTCCGTTTGGTTGAGTTCAAATCCAAGATCAATCAAAGTATTGAGCATCTCCGATTTACCACAATTGCCTGCATAATGCAAAAGGGTCATTCCACCACTCAATTGGGGATAAGGATTGATACCTTGAGCAAACAAGGCTTCCAAAGACTCAAGCGAGTTGTGATGAATGGCGTGAATCAAAGGGCTTTCTAATCCACCAAAAGAACTAGCACCTAAACCATTATTTATCAGATAGTTAAGCACCTCTACTGAATTAAGAGCTATAGCTAAAAAAAAGGCCTCTTTTCCCACTTTTTCCATCCGATCACTACCCAATTTGAAGTAGTTGCTCACCCCTTTCACCTCATCTTTTGCCAGCGCAACTAGCAATTCAGGAGCTTCAGAGGCGACTTTTTCGAGCTGTTTTTGGTGCTTCTCTTGCACTTCTGCCATTGAAATCTGCCCCAAAGTTTGGGAAGAAAAAAGCAGCAAAAAGCAAAAAAGCAGCCCAGCAAACGTCAAATAATTGTGTGTTGATTGCATAACTGAGGATTGATTGTTTTCAGGATTCTGCACATCAACATTAGACCCTTTTACAGTCATTTTTTTGAAAACCAGCCGAGATATGTCCATCAACAATACTGTCAAAACACAAGAATGGGATCAGACCTTTCAGCTCATTTCTTGGTGGCAAAAGGACGCCATTCGAGCCGCCAAGATTATGGTGGTCGGTTCTGGCGCTCTGGGAAATGAGGTCTTAAAGAACCTCGCCTTGCTCAATGTAGGGCACATCCTCCTCGTCGATTTTGACACCATAGAATACTCCAATCTCTCCCGTTCGGTCCTTTTTAGAGAAAGCGATTGTCATAGTCACCAACTAAAGGTCGAAGTCGCCGCCAAACGCATCAAGGAAATCAACCCCAATGTAAAGACCAAAACCATCAATGGAGACATTATAGTGGATGTGGGATTGGGCATTTTTAGCCGTATGGATGTAGTCATTGGCTGTTTGGACAATCGTTTGGCAAGGCTTTTTCTCAATCGAGCATGTCATAAGGTGGGCAAAAGCTGGATAGACGGTGCCATAGAAAATCTAGCGGGGCAAATCAATGTGTATACCCCCTCAAAAAGCTGCTACGAATGTCAGTTAACAGAGTCCGAAAAGAACAATATTCGCTACCGTTTGGGCTGCCCAGATGTCGCTCAACGCAATGCCACTGCTGGTCGTATTCCTACAACGCCCATTTCAGCCTCTATTATTGGCGCATTACAGGCCCAAGAAGCCCTCAAAATTGTGATGAAAAACGACAAATTTTCGATGGCTGGAGAGCGATTTTACTTTGAGGGAATGAATAATCTGTTTTTACAGTACAATAGTGTACCGCTAAAAGAGGATTGTTTGAGTCACGATTTTTACAAAGAAATCATCAAAATGCGACAATTATCATCATTTTTGTCGATTAAAGAGGCTTTTAAATTACTATTTGAGCATTTTGAGAGCGATAATGCCATTATAGAACTGGATCACGAATTGGTTTTGGAAATTACTTCTAAAGAAAGCGAGCAATCACACGCCATTTGTATCCCCCGCCCCCATTTATCGGAGCAAATAATGCGAAAATACCAGGCAAAAGCAGGAGAAGCCCTCATCATTACCCAGCAAATAGACCGTATAGACAGGGGCTTTCCCCATCAGGAGCGTAGTTTGCAAGAGGTTGGTATCCCTCCCCTACACATTATCAGTGTTATAGCCAATCAGAAGCGATATTACGTCGAATTAAGCGGTGACGAGTCCTACCTTGATTTTGCCTAAAAAACGCCCCGAAACGCCCTAAAATAGGGCTTAAAAGGGATTTA
>JAHDIA010000007.1:9273-17171 GCA_020631035.1 Chitinophagales bacterium
ATTTTGCCTAAAAAACGCCCCGAAACGCCCTAAAATAGGGCTTAAAAGGGATTTATGGCTTGGATTTGAGGCTTTATACAGCGCATATTTGAGGTCCAGCTTGATTTGGGTACTAAATAATTGTGAATTATGGGTTGTGAATTGTGAGTTGGCTTGGTGTTTTCTGTTCTTTTTCCCTCCCCTACTCCTTTGGCATTTTTTAAATTTAAAAGATAAAGATGGGGGGCATCAACTAAACACTAAACAGCTTGTCTTCAGATGCCCGCCATCCAGAAGTGCTGGATGAGCGGGTGGATGCAATTGAAGACGCAGCCTAAAACATGCGTTGGTTAACCAGACCAAGACGTAGCCTAGAATCAATGACCTTGCCCTGTAAAAGTTATAAATTATGAGTTATGAATTGGCAAAGAATTTTGCATTCATACGGGTTTTGATGCCCCATTATGCCCAATTTATAATTCACTACTTACAATTCACAATTGAAACCAATTCTTCCAAAAGTGTTGCTTCAAATCGTCTAAAGAGACTGAATACAATTGTTTGAAAACAAAACCCAAAGTATGTCGCAAGAAAGCATTGAAATCACCATTCGGTTGTTGCCTAGTGGGGATGAGTTTGAAGTAGACTTACCCATTTATTTTTCTGGTAAGCAAATATTGGATGAGTTTATGAAAGATGCTCACAACCTGGATATTTCGACCCACGACCAAGAGGGCAACCGATTGGAATATGAGTTGATTGTTAAAGGCAAAAAAGACAGCATTCACCCTGAAAGTACCTTGCAAGAATCGGGGGTACGAGATGGGGACATCATTTTCTTGGCTCCCAAAATGGTAGCAGGCAGGATATAGATTTAAGCGTCTATTTAATTTTTCAATCTAGTAATATGAATGCATTAGGCTACGATTTTACCCAACTCAACCCTAGAGAAAAAAGACTGGCAAAAGAACATTTGGCTATAGAAGAATTGTGCCGCAACAATACTTTTATCGAATACAAAGTGGTTGAACGGGAAGAATTGCTCAAGGGCAGCCCCCCAAAAATTTACCAAGTACAATATCAGTTAAAAAGTATTGTCAACATTGATCACCATCAAAACCCGATCATTGGCAATAGGCATACGATTGAAATTCGATTGCCCAAACACTATCCTGTTGAGGCGGTTTCGTGTTATGCCGTTACGGATGTTTGGCACCCCAATATAAAATGGGATGGGAAATACAAAGGAAGGATTTGTGGCAACATCAAAGATTTTGGCAAAACCTATAGCTTGGATATGCTCATTTTGAGAATTGCCCAAATTCTTCAATTTAAAAATTATTTGGCAGAGAATGTACCACCTTATCCCGAAGAAGAAAAAGCTGCCAAATGGGTAAGAGAATATGCGGAACCTCTGGGAATTTTGGATAAATTCAATGGCCTTAACGAAGCCAATATTCCGAGCAGCCCTATTGATTTAAACAGCCTTCAACAGACAAGAGAAACCCAAGAGGCCAAAACAGATAACAAGCCTAAACCCAAAGCTCCCAAGCCATTGGGTATTAGTATTAGAAAAAAAGAAGGCAAGCGACACGATCCCAATAAACAAGACAATCCGTCTACCCATCCCAATGCATTTTCAGGCATTAAAATCAAACGCAAATAAAAACATCCAAGCCTATGTTTAAGGTTCATCACATATTGATTGTTGTTTGTTTGTTGTTTTGTTGCCAATGGTGTATTGGACAAAAAACACAAAGTTTTAGTTTTAAAAAAGGACTGAGCAAAAAGGTAGAAGGCAGTTTTCAGTATACCATCATTGGAAGCAAAGACGGACGAGAAGAGATTTACAATTCTTCTTATCCGCAAATAAATTATTCGGGGGTAAAAGAAAAATTGCTCATTCTTAAATTCAATAAATTTCAATTAAATAGAAAGGAAAAATACCGCTTGGAATTTGAGGTGACGACCAATCAAATGAGTGGTTTTAAAATTGTTAATGAAAGCAGCAACAAAGGTTTGGAAGCCCTTCAAGATGAAAAGACTTTTAGCTTTAAGGCTGTTTCTGAAGCCTCGGGCAATATACGGGTTCAATACCGAATTTACGACATCAAAAAAAACAGAATTGTAGAGCGGGGCGAATTGCCTGTACAACGCTATAAAATTGCTGGTGTTGAACAAAGCAACAATGCAAATACTGTTGGCGGGGGAGGTGGCAAAGGACCCATTGCTGAATTTAAGCAAAGCCATTTTGTGGTGGAAGTAGGGAAAGCGGTGAGTTATCAAGATCTTTCGAGCAACACTCCCAGCAAAAGAGAATGGATATTTATGGGTGGCAATCCGCCCAATTCTCAATCACAAAATCCTGTGGTTTTTTACAATCAAAAGGGAGAGTTTACAGTACAGCTCAATGTTAGCAATGACAATGGAAGTCATCAAAAAATAGGTGTCATTCAAGTCATTGATCCCAACTCAAATACCTCCAGTACCGATGATACTTTTAGTGAAGAACAGCCCCAAGGCAATCCCGAAGATTCGCTCTACAAAGAAGCCAGTACCCAAAACGATTTGGCATTGTATAGAGCTTATGCCGAAACCTATCCCGAAGGCAAACGCATAGCCGAAGTTCAAAATAAAATCGAAGAATTGGAAGACATAAACATTGTTTCCAAAATTGAATTGGAGGGTGTATTTGCCATAGAGTTACAATATGCTCAAATGCCCATCGAGATAGTGAGTAGTTTGGATGGGATAGAATTAATAGAGCAAAACGAACAGTATTTTAAATTTAAAGTCATTGACCAAAAAGACCACGAATTGATTTTTACAGATGCTAGGGGAAAAAAAGCACAGACCATTTTGTACGGAGCAGCCAAACCACTCCTTGCCAATTTCAAGCAAACCGATCAAGCTTTGGTCTTTAACATCAGTGGTGGGCAAGCTCCTTATTTTGCCGAATTTAAAAAAGACGGCATTGGCATACCTAGAGAGTTTCCCTTGGGCAATTGCCTGGAAGCCTGTAGCTTGACCTTTCCTGAAATCAAAACAAAATTGGGAAATGAACACGGGAAATATACCATCATCATCAAGGATAAAAACAAAAATGTACAAGAAACTTTAAAAGAAAAATTTGAATTCAAACCCCAAAGCAAATTGGGATTTGTGCCTCCTACTTGGATGTTTTTGCTCTTGCCTTTGATTGGTCTTATTGGATTGATTGTTTATAAAAATAAATAGGTTCTTTAAAGAACCAACAAATAAATTGGAATGAAGCATTGGTGGATAACATATTGTTTTTGGGGTGCCTGTCTTTTGATGGGCAATGTCTTGGTATTGGCGTGTCTGGCACAGAGTGGAAAAACCATTTATTTCCAGTATGTACAAGATGGTCAGCAACACCAAGGATCGGTGCAAGTCCTCGCCAAAAAGATTGTCTTTTCTGATAGGGGCAGTGAGCACCCTTTTGCCTTTGGCAATTACACCGCTCAACTGACTTGTCCGCCCGATTCAGAATGTTTTTTAAATCTTAGTTTTAAAAATGTTCGCTGGGCAAAGAGTAGCCACAATGGAAATGAACTCAGAATTTACCTAGACAATTACGAACAAATTTCGGGCTTAAAACTGTTTAGTCCTGGTGAGTATTATTCTGTTGGGCAGCATAGGAAAACCAGCCAAGCCCTAGAATTTGAAATGACCCGAAGTACAACAGGGAGCATCCCCATTAAATTAAAAGTTTACAGCAATGGCATACTTAGCAATGCCCAAAATAAAAGCAATGGGAATGAGTCCGTCTTTGCTCAAAAATACAGGGTAGGATTAAACGAAGCGCACAAATCCATTGCCCCTACAAATGTTGTTCGAGAAACGAGCAAGCCCTCTCCTACTCCAACAGCCTCCAAACCTAAAACAGCAATTGTTGAAAAGTCTAGCACTAACACACCATCTCAGTCCAAGAAAAGCGATGCCGATTTGTGGGCATCCGCCAAAAAACAAAACAAAATAGCAGACTATAAAAACTATTTACAAAACTACCCCATTGGAAAAAACAGCCAAGCAGCAATGAAAAAAATAGATTCATTGTTTTGGGTAAGTGCCTTGAATACTTATTCATCTGAAACCGATAAAAATACACAACAAAAAGCACTGGAGAATTATCTCGCTCAATCACCCAATGGACAATACCGAACAGAAGCACAAAACAAAATAAACAATTTACAAAGCAATACCGAAAGTGATGTCAAAACTGATGACAACAAGCAAGCAAGCCAATCCCCCAATGAGACAAACAAGGGCGTGGTAGTAGCTTCTGACAATTTGGATCAGCTTACAGGACGGATGGTTTTTGACCAAAGTAAAAACGAATTGGCTCTCAGCAACATTCAAGGAGGAGAGCCGCCTTACTTTATTCAATTTAAAAACCAAAGTGGCTATACCAGTCAGCAGTTCTCCATTGGCCATCAATCTTCCAAATCGGTCAAATTGTCTGCTATGCAGCAGCTACCCAAAGGAGACTTGGAAGTTTTTTTAACCGATGCCAACAAATCATCCCTCTATCCTTTGGGATTTGTCGCCATTGACTCCCAAAGTATTTTTAACCAACAATGGTTTGTCATTGCCCTATTTGTACTTGCTTTGTTGAGCATCGTTTCCATCATTTTTTTCAAACAAAAAAGCGACAGACAAAAAGCAAGAGAGTGGTAAAACAAAAGTTCTTTGACTAAAAACAGGTTCTTTTACAATTTTTGGAGAGTGATTCTTGAACAAATAGTAAGGAGCCACAGGCGACTGGATAGCTTGTTTAAGAATCAGCTCTCTTTAGCTAAAATTGTAAAAGAATAAAAAACATTACATCATCAAAGCATTTCTTTTATGAAAAATAAATACGGTATTATTTGCTTGTTATGCTGCTTATTAAGCTCCTTGACTGCCAATGCCCAAAGTATAGGCAGCAGGGTGTATTTTGAATATGAAGTCAAGGGCAAAAAACAAGGGGGTAGCTTTGATGTCAAATTTGTACACAAAACAGAGGATGCCGCTCCCAAAACTTTTTCGGGTAGTGAGGCAGAATTGGAGCTTGCGTGTCCTAGTGCCAACTGCCAACTCGTTGTTGATTTTTTCAATTTAAAATGGGACAATCCCGATAGGAAAAACAAAAACGAAGTCCGCCTATACATCAGCGACTACCAAGGTTTTAAAGGTTTACAACTCACCAGTAGCAATGCTGCCAGTCCTTATTTTACTTTAAAAAATGATGTCAATAGAAAATTAAAATTTGCCATTTTGGGAGAAGCACAGGGAAGCTTTAAGGTTAAGGCCAAGGTCAAAGCTGCCAAAGGAGGAGAGGTCGCCGCCAGTCAAAAAAACAACGATGTATTGTTGCGATCCTATTACAAGATCAGTGTCAATACCCCCCAAATTGTCGCAGAAATAAACGACGACTTAGCCAATACATTCTCCGAAGATACACCACCTCAAACTTTAACAGAGGCAACAATTGTTGAATCCAGTAATCAGGAATTGATCCACAATGAAATAGAGGAAGTAGAAGAAACACCGCTCCCAAAGAATTCAAAAAAATCAGAAGCAGAGCTTTGGAAAGAGGCACAACAAAAAAACACCATCAAAGCTTATCGAGCGTATATCAATCGCTACTCTAGAGGCAAACATACCAAAGATGCCTGGAACAAAATGGACCAATTGCATTGGGAAGCCGCACAGAAAAAATTAAAACAAAACCCAAAGCTACACGCTCAGATCATCGTTTACGAAAACTATTTGGCACAAGCACCCAATGGCGGATTTAGAGACGAAGCCAAAAACAAAATTGACGATGTACTCTGGCAAATCGCACAAGAAAAAAACAATCCCCAATATTACCTCAACGAAATTTGGAAAAGGAAAAACCGTGGCCGTAGCACACAATACAAAGGCGGATTCAATGCGAAATATGCCCAAAGCATTCCCATTCAGTCAGAACACAGCCGAACCGAAAATGTATACAACATCCGATTTATCAATGTGGTACCCAAACTAAAAATCACCGCCTATGACGAACAAAATTTAGACATACAATCCAATCAAAACAGCACCATTGTTGTAGAGGTATTGGACAACCGACAAAGCTATTTGAGTATAGAAGATGCACTCGGTCGCAACTATACCCACAAAATAGACAATAGCACCACCGCCATTGCTGGAGATCTTAATTTTGATGCGGCCAATCAACAATTGTCTTTTTCCAATTTATCGGGAGGCACCCCACCCTACCACATTCAATTGAGAAACGAAGAATACACCTCTAAACAAATGAATATTGGCAATACGCCCAAGGCTCAAATACATTTAAGCGAATTGGGCAAAATACCCAATGGCAATTACCAAGTATTTTTAACCGACGCCAACAAACAAGAACAATACGATTTTGCCCAACAAAACATTCAGGTAAAAATCAACAAAATCAGTGGCGATAATAAATTTAGCATTGGTTTGGTCGGTGCTGTTCTCTTGGGCATTTTGGGTTTATTGGGATTGGTCGGCTGGCAAAATAGACAAAGCAGACAGCGTCAATCCAAAGTGGCGCAACGCATTCAAGAAAAACAAAGCGAAAACAACACTTTAAAAATCACCAAGAAAAAGGAAAATAAAAGCATCAATGTTGCTCCAGTCTTGAGCGTCAAAAATCCCAATGAGTTTTACCCGCTCAATTTGACCAAGACCTGGAAAGACACATTGGTTAAAAAACTGTACTTGCACCACGATGCCGTCATTGCCATAGATAGTTTTATCCGCAATCAGACCAATCAAAAAATGCAAGCAGAAATTGATGTTCCAGAGATTGGCGGTTTCCTTTTGGGTTCCTACAAACAAAACACCGATTACCACGATGTTTGGATTGAAAAGTTTGTCCCCATCACCCCAGAACAAAGCGGTGTCTATAGCATCGAATTTGGCTCACAAGCTTGGGCAGAATTGGCAGACATTCAAGAGCAAAACGAACATTTAAATTTAATCGGTTGGTTCCATACTCATCCAGGACACGGATTGTTTTTGTCCCGCCCTGATCTCAAAATTCAAAACGGATTTTTCAAGGAAAATTTTCAAATTGCGATGGAAGTCGACCCACTAACCGACGATATGGACACCAGCTTTTTTACGAGAAACAGCACAGGAGAAATGAACAATAAGAAAGACAAATGGAGCAATGCGGCTTGGTTCCGCTGGACCGACATTGACAAATGGTCTCGCACCTATCAAAGAAAAAAGGAAGTTAAGCTTAAGTAATGAAAATTAAAAAAAACAACACAAATAAAAACGCTTACCAATCCGAACCAAATCTATTGAAAAGCATCGAAAAAAATCCAGCGTATGTGCGTATAGATTTAACCAAAATTTATCCCGACACTTGCGTATTGTCGATTTACATACATCGTTCTTGTATTTTTTCGGTTCTGGATTGGGTATTGGAAAACAAAGCAAGGGAGCCGATTCCCGAAATTGGCGGTTTTGTTCTGGGACATTATTTTGAAGAAGAAAACAAGGGCTACAATCTTAGCCTCGAACGTTTCATCCCTTCCAAAAATGTCGCTTACAAAAGCCCCATCCAATTGGAATTTGGCGCACAATCGCTCATTGAATTGTATGAGGAAAAACAAAAACATCCAGACTTGGAATTGATCGGATGGTTTCACACCCACCCTGGTCATACGCCCTATTTGTCTGAACAAGATTTAAGCATCCACAACAATTTTTTCAATCAAAAATACCATTTGGCGATTGTACTGGATTCTTTAACTGAAGCATACGAAACGGTTTTTATCAGCCGAAAAAAAGACCATTCACTGAACAATTATTTGGATTCAAAAAAATGGATTAAATGGAAAAATTTGGCGGTTTAGGCTGACCAGGATGCCCAATGAAGG
>JAHDIA010000007.1:17271-23545 GCA_020631035.1 Chitinophagales bacterium
CCAATTCTAGGTGGGATGTCCAATTCTAGGTGGAATGCCCAATGATTAAATTTAAAAATGGATTAAATGGAAAAACTTGACGATTTGATTTTTTTTGAACGGAACACTTGGGCTTCGACCGACGGTGTGTCCCCGCTATCCACTGCTATGGCGGGCATTGGCAAAAATTTGGCTTCACTGCCACGCAAGGTACAGACAAGGCATACCTTGTCTCTACACACCGCTACGCATGCACCCGCCATATCCGCTACTATCGGGCGTATTGTCGGTTCTCTATGCCCTTCGTCGATTCTTGCATCCATCCGCTTCACGCCAAGGCAATAAAATTTAAAACAATGCAAAAAATACTCTTGCTTTTCATATCAATCATCGCTTGTTTATTACTCCCCCAACACACCTTGGGTCAAGAGGCGAGTCCGCCCCAAATCAAGATAGAATCGGTGCAACCCAACGAACTCAAAAAAACAATTGATTTGTCTTTTAGCATCGACAACAAGGGTGTGCCCTTTTCCGTCAATGCACCCGATTTGCTCATTACCGAAACCTATAATGGACAAAAAGATACCGCCAATATCGAACTCATTCAAAGCGACCACCAAGGACAAGAGTTTTTATTTTTAATCGACAAAACAGGCAACAAAGAATACGTCGAACCCATTTTGACGGCTATTAAAAAATCTTTACAATCCAATAGACTACCCAAAGAAAGCTACCAAGAAGCTTTGTATTTTGAAGAAGCTTCTGAAGTCATAGATTTGCTCAAAAGCAAACAAGAAGAACAGATTGTTTTTTTATTTGCCGATGCCCAAGGAGCCTTTGCCAAAAACAATTTAAAAGAAAGCAGCAAAATAAAATTGCAAAATGCTTTTAAAAATTTCAATCCCAATACGCACTTTTTCCCTTTGTTTATTGCTGAGTCAGGGACACAAACTTTTTTAAACGAATTGGTCAATTTAAGTCCGAGCACCCAAGATCAATTCAAACAAATCCTCCCCTCTCCCATCAGCTTGCAAAATAGCTTAAAAGATTTTCAAAAGTTATTTTTTAACCGCTACTTGGTCGAAATCACCCCACCCAACCCCATTTATCGAGGCGAAAAAAGAAGCCTCGACATACAATGGAAAAAAGAACCCAAGCTAATCGCCTCTATCGACTATGGGCAAGATTGGGCAACGGGCAACAACGAATTGGATTTAAACAAAGTCCCCCCACCCAATATTCACAACTGGCTCAATTGGTGGTTTATTGGTGCGATTGTAATCAGTGCCATATTGGCATTTTTTAGCATCCTCATTCCACTCATCAAACAATATAATTTCAAACAAAAATACGTCAGTGCCTACGCCAAAGTCAAACCTCAAGGCGTTGTCAAACGAGATCCTTTAACAGGCGATCCTTTTGAAGACGAAGATTTGGTCGTTACCAAATGTGAACATATGACCTCCCTATCGAGTTGGGAATACAACAAAAACCAATGCTTGTATTATCCCGATACTTGCAATAGTGGCGTTGCCAATTTAGACAGCAGTAAATTTTTCTCCCAAGAAGGCATCAACCGATATTTGAACTGGTTGTGGTTTGGTTCCTTGGGTGGATTCATTGCTTGGACACTCATTGCCCTGCTTAAAAATTTAGAATTAGGTTTTATAGACAGCATTTCGCATTCCCTTTTAGATTTATTTGACCTAAGCAGCGATTACCTCAGTGCCTTTGGAAATGAATGGCTCACCGCCTTGGCACTAGGACTTGGCTTGACCTTTGGTTTGGCGTGGGTCGAAGAGCGTGGACAAAGCAGTCAGTTGTCTTGGCTTCGCATCATCGGCAAATCTTTATTGGGGGCAATCCTGGCATTTGCCGCTTTTGTCATTGGTTATGTACTACTCAAAAAATTCAATTTAACACCCTTTGTTGGCGGCATTGTTTCTTGGATTTTATTGGGCGTATTTCTGGGAAGTATTTTGTCCTTTAAATCGAGTGTTGAATTGAAACGGGGCATCTTGGGGGGGATGCTTGCGGGCGTCATTGCCTTCTCTATTTATTATTTTTTATCCGACTATTGGGACAGCTCCGAACTCCGACGAATGTTTAGTTTTTTATTGTTCGGTGGGGTGATGGGCTTCATATTGGTTTCCATCATCAAAGGCTTAGAAGACTTTGAATTGGAATACATTGCTCCCGAAAAATTTAGACGCATCAACCCCATTAGCAAATGGCTCAAGGCGGGTATAGATGTATTCATTGGCTCCGATGCTTCCTGCTATGTTTTTGTCAAATGGAGCGATCCAAGCGTTCAAGCCAAGCACGCCAAATTGAGCTTTGATGGCAATCATGTTTATATGGAACCAATGGCAGAAACCTGGGTCAACAACCGCATTTTGCCACTCCATAGCAAGACCCCATTAAAAGACAGAGACATCATCAAATTTGGAGCAAACAGCATTACTCGATTGCAATTTAGAGAAAAAAGAAAAGCTGTTTCTACCAGCCCTAGAGCAGCCGTTCCTCAAGCTCAAGTAAGCAGTGTGCCGCCTCAAATCAAAATCAGAAAAAAATGAAAAATGTCATAACATCTCTTTTGTTTTTTCTTGGAACAAATCTCATTGCATTGACTCAAACATTGACCGTCAATGAGCCATCCCATTGTCTACCCTTTCAAGAAAATGAGATTCTGCCCTTTCAAATTACGGTAAGTGATTTGCCCGTTGGGACAGATTCCATCCAACTTATTTTTGAATTTACGGATGCCAACAATGAATCCATTCCCTATCAATTTGGGCATTCTGGAATGTTTACAGATGCAGTCTCTTTTGTCCACTACATTCCTTTTAACAGCATTCCCAATATTGTACAAAATGCTTTGAGTCCCTTCAAGACAAGAGCTCACTTTTTTAAGCAGGGATCAACACTCATTACCTTCCCAAGCAATTATAGTGGCAACGTTCATTTTTTAAACCCACCACACTTTTCAATCGTTGGCGACTTTGGCGAAAATACTTTTTGCGAAAACGAAATGCTCAATTTAAGCAGCAGTTCTAGTGAAGCTTATTTCTATTATTGGCTCAACAACAATGGCGATACTCTTGCCAATAACACTTCCATTTTTAATATTGAATTGATACAAGACACCAGCATTCGAGTGCTTGCAGTACACCCGACCAACAATTGTACAAAAGATACAATGCTTCATTTTTTTGTAGCATCTAAAATAGATTTGATTGCTCCACAAGACACCAGTATTTGTCAAGGAGACAGCTTGCAATTTAATTTTACAAATGAATCCTCATTGCTTGTTACTTACGCCAATGACACCCTCGCTGATTCCTTAACACAATCAATCACACTACATCCAAACAATGATGGGATGCTCCTACTCCACCCTATCAACGAGGCCGACTGTATCCAAAAAGACAGCCTACAAATTGATGTACAATCGCCTCCAATATTAAGCGATTCCATCGAAAATGTTTTACAGGTTGAAAACGGAACAGACTTCCAAATCCATTTAAGCGAAGAAGCGGTTGCCTACAAATGGAGTACCTATTTCCAAGGAATGTCTTACAACGATTCAGGTTTTGACAGCCTCATTGTATACAACTTAAATTTAGAAAACGAAACCATTAGGGATTCCGCTATATTTGAAATTCAAATACGCAACAACCAATGTTTGCCAGATACCATCTTTTACAAAACTGTAATGGTAGAAGCAAGCGAAGAACCCGTCGAAACACCCAATCCCAACAATACAGACATTTTGTTCATTCCCGATTTGTTTACTCCCAATAACGATGGAAGCAACGATTTTTGGGGAATCGAGGTTTTAAATACAAACTATCAAAAAAGTGATTTCACCCTCAACATTCTCAACAAAAATGGAGCCGTCATTTACCAAGGAGATTTGTTAGAAAATTGGGATGCACAAGATGTCGCAGATGGCACCTATTGGTACATCATACACAACACCATTGAGCAAACCGAATACATCGGAGCCGTCACCTTAATCCGTCAATGAACAATGAAAAATACAATTTACTTTATCGCACTTTTGTTTTTTATCGTATGCCTCAGTCAAGCAAAAAGTTGGGCGCAGCAAGTTCCCGAACTCAGCCACTATGCCCTAATGCCTGAGATGTATAGCCCTGCCCTCGTAGGACAACAACAAAACACCAGCCTGATGGCGGCTTATCGCAAACAGTGGTTGGACATTGAGTCTGCTCCCCAATCACAATTTTTAAATCTTCAAGGCAGTCCATTTTACAGAATGGGTGTGGGTTTGCTTTTAAACAATGAAACGGTTCACTTGAGTAGACGCACCCAAATTGCAGGGCAATATGCCTACCATATTTTGCCTGAAGGAAAACATCAATTGAGTTTGGGAATCTATGCTGGACTCATCAATCAAGGTATAGATTTTAACGAAGCGAAAATAGCCGATTACAACGATGCCACCCTATTTGAGAACAATCAAACCCTCAATCTTTTTGATGCGGGGGCTGCTCTACATTATGCTTTTCAAAGTAACGCCATTGCTTTTAAATTTAATTTTTCGAGCAGCCAATTGGGTGGCATCTTGGGCTACAATGCCGCTGATTATGATTTAGAAACTTATTTTAGAAGTACCGCTTCTTTGCTTTTTTTTCCCAATGCACCCATACAAATTGAACCCATCATTTCCTATTCCGATCAGCTTCGTTCGCCCAATTTTGACGAAGGACAATTGACAGCATTGCTTAGAACATTTCTCTTTCACAATACGTTTTGGCTAACGGCTGGCATTAGAAAGGAGAGTGCTTTTTTAGGTGGATTTGGTTTTAAATTTGGCTCTAAAAACAATGTCTTATTGAGTGGGCTATACGAAATCCCAACAGACAATGAGGCCATTTTAGGTAGTAGTTTCGAACTATCCCTGGGGCTTGTTTTTGGCAATAAAAAAACAAACAGTCCTGATGCACCACTCCCCTGCCCTCACTCAAGAAAAGCTTATTGGAAAAGCGACAAACAACTCAACAAGAACTTAAATAAAGTTTCAAATATTGCGCAAAATGCAAGTGTCACTTCTTTCCAACAAAACAAAAAAACAATTTTACTCTACGAATTTAACGACGATTTAAAGCACTATGATTTAAATAGAAACTACCAATCCAAAGCAACTTTCTTACACATAATCGCCACTCTTCAAGACTTAATTGACGATTGCAAAGATCCATATTTTAACAAAATACAATCCATCAATTTAGACATTGTTTTAAAAATTGAGGCGGACGAATTAGCCTACGGAACCAATATTCAATACACTGGAGAATATGGTTTACCCTTTACAACTTCCTATATTTTAAACAATCAAAGTAAAAACAAAAACATCCAAAAAGGCATCCTTTCCACAGAGGAATTGGCACTTTTAAAAATCTATGATCTCAAGCAATTATTGCTACAATCTTTTAAAATAAAGGAAGACAATATTCACTTAAATATTCGTACTGGACAAGAAAACATAAGCTCAGAAGCACTGATAAAAGTAAAGAGCACATTGGTAGAGTAATTCAAAATTCAATATTACAAAATCAAAACAAAGCTTTAATACAAACAGCACTTCTCATTGAAAATCAGCCACTTAATACACACAGTTTAATAAATTTAAAATATATAAAAACACCTATTTTATCAATAAAAAAGAATACATATTTATTTTATAATAAATTGAAATAATTCCAGAAAAACATCACCTTTTGGATATAATGACTTCTAAAATTATGGGGCAGCGTATGTGATTCTAGGCTACGTCTTGACCTGGTTAGCCAACGCATATTTTTGGCTGCGTCTTACATTTCATCCACCCGCTCTTCCGACGCCTTTTTTAAATTATGAATTGTGAATTATAAATTATAAGTTAGCTATCCATTCCCTGTTCCACAACTCACAACTCACAAGTAGATGTAGCAGCCTGCTAAACCATAGACGTTTTAAAAGATGACGAAGCCCAAAGCGTTCCTAGATGGAGCCAGGATTTTCAATCAATGTATTTTCCCCGTGAAGAATTTGACCCCAATCCCATCAAGCTCGTCAAAATTAAGAACCTGTCTGAAAACCTATTCTGAAGTTGAGACAGAAGTATTTTTGGCTAGGATAAGGCACAAAAAACGGACTGGGCTGGCATACCACTGGGCTGGCACACCAATTATGCAGCGCATAATGAGTATTTTTGTAACTGGTCCGACATTTCGAAAATCCCTAGCCAAAAAGACGAAGTCGCAGACCAGCAAGGGGTTTTCAGACAGGT
>JAHDIA010000641.1 GCA_020631035.1 Chitinophagales bacterium
GCCTGATAGCCATAGCTATCACAGGCGAGTACGAGATGCAGTATAGGACGAAAAGATGCACACAAAATGTATAGAAATTTAATTTACACAGTATTGAATACAAGATGCAATAAAAAAGCCCAATGATCTTCCATCATTGGGCCTATGTAGGTAATGTTATACTTTACGGAATGGGCACATTACATATCGTTATCAACAAGAACCCTACCGCAGTGTTCGCACAAAATAAGACGTTTGCGTTGGCGAATTTCCAACTGTCTTTGTGGAGGTATTTTTGCAAAACAGCCCCCGCAAGCGTTCCGCTCGATGCTCACAACTGCTAGACCATTTCGGTAGCTCTTGCGAATTTTTCTATAAGCTTTTAAGAGTCTAGTCTCAATTTTTTTGGATTGGCTTTCCGATTTTTTAATGAGTTTTTCCTCTTCAATTTTCGTATCAGCAGTAATTTTCTCCAGTTCTACCTTCTTTGTCTCTAAGTCTCTTAGCTTACCATCTAGCTTTTTCTGAGATTCTTTGAGATAATCCTCTTTGCTTTTGAGTTTGACTTCGCCATCTCTGATTTTCTTTTTAGAAAGTTGGATTTCCAAATCCTGCAATTCCATTTCTTTGGTAATGGCTTCGTACTCTCTATTGTTTCTTACATTTTTGCTTTGTTCCTCATATTTTTTAATCAAATTTTGGGAATCCACAATGGCATTTTCATTGCCAGCAATTTGTCGTTTGATTTCATCAAGCTCATTATTGAGCTTGTCGACACGGGTGGTTAAACCTTGAATCTCGTCTTCAAGGTCTTTTACCTCCATAGGCAATTCCCCTCTCAAAATCTTGATTTCATCAATTTTAGAATCAATGGTTTGTAGTGTGTGAAGATGCATTAGCTTTTCTTCAATGGTGTAATCTTTAGTTGATGCCATACTATATATTAAAAGTAATTTACTGGATTAGTATTGATTTCGGTCAAAATAACCGCAAAATTAGTAAATTTTTTGCTAATTATATCCTTAAAAAGCTCAATTGTATATTGTTCACTCTCATAATGTCCAATATCGGCAATGATAATGCGCCCTTCTGCATCAAAAAATTCGTGGTATTTGTAGTCGGCAGTCACAAAAACATCGACCTTAGCACTTATGGCATTGCGGAGCAAGAAGCTGCCTGCTCCCCCACAAACAGCTACTTTTTGAATCGGTTTGTTGAGCAATTGTGTATGACGAATACACTTTGCTTTCATTGTATCTTTAAGATGTTGCAAAAAGTCAGTTTCATTCATTGGTTCAGTCAATTCTCCAATCATACCTGAGCCCACTCTGGGATGTCTATTGTCTAGGCTAACAATATCATACGCAACTTCTTCATAAGGATGAGCAGTTTGTAAGGCATTGACAATTTTTCTTTGTAGATGAGCAGGAAAAACAACCTCTATCTTGCTTTCTGGCTCTTTGTGGAGCTGTCCTATTGCTCCCACATGAGGATTGCTGTTGTCTCCTCCCCTAAATGTGCCATAGCCTTCTAGATTGTAGCTACATTGGTCATATTCGCCAATTTGACCTGCACCAGCCTCAAAAAGAGCCATTCGGACCGCTTCTGCCTGTTCTGTAGGGCAAAAAGTAAATAGCTTTTTCAAGATGTTTTGTTTGGGAGCCAATATTTGAGTGTTGTTGAGCCCTAATTTGTCACATATTTTTTTGTTGACCCCTAAATGTACATTGTCGAGGTTGGTATGGGCGGCATATATAGCTATATCGTTCTTAATTGCCTTTATCACAACTCTTTCTACATAGTTTTTTCCATTTATATGTTTGAGGCCTCGAAACACAATGGGATGGTGAGCAACAATTAGGTTGCAATTTTTGGTAATTGCTTCCTCTACAGTTGCTTCCAAGGTATCCAATGTAAGCAAAATGCCTGTACACTCCCAATTGGGAGAACCTGTGATTAGTCCTGCATTGTCGTAGGATTCTTGATAGTTCACAGGAGCGAACTCTTCTATGGTTTGAATGATTGACTTTATGTGCATATGTATCTCAAAAGTTTTATTTTTGTGTCTTTATGACCTTTTTTGTTAAAAAATGTAAATCTTTTTTTATCTTAGCATTAAGGTATTAATAAAAAGTGCTTAGATGCTACAAATGTACTAACACTTATTTGTATCTTGCACTAAAAATTAGGTCAGGCTAAACCAAAGACTAGTTGTGAATAGAAAAATCCTGCCTATTTTCATAAATGGAATAAACAATACAGAAATAGTACAAAACTATATTACCCTTAAAAACTTAGTTTTTGAGGGCTGATTTATTTTGAATAAAACTAGATTAATTCATAAATAAACCAATTTTTTAATGAAAAAACTTAACATTTTAGCAGCATTTTTAGCTGTGGCACTGTTATCTACACAAATAGTCAATGCTCAAGCAGTTATTAATGAGGTAATGCCAGATCCAGGTAATAATGAAGCTGGCTCTGGTGAGTTTATTGAGTTATATTGTCCAGGACCAGCTGATTGTGATGTTGGATGTAATGTGATAGCAACAGATGACAATAATATTTTAACCATACCATCAGGTACGATAATTCCAGCAGGAGGATTGTATGTGATAGGTAGTGGTTCTGGTTTGACTTGTGCAACTTGTGATTATCCAGGCTTGATTCTAGACTTGGATGTGGATGTTTGTGGCTGTTCAGCAGCTGGTTTGGCATATGACAACCAATCTTCTGCAACTTCTAATGGTACAGGACAACGTATTGTGATGTTTGATGCCAATGGCAATATTGTAGACGCTATGTCTTATTGTTCAGGTGCAGGTGCGGATATTCACGGTGCAAGTACTACTTGTGCAGGTACTTACAACAATGACCCAGATGGTTGTGGACCACTAATTGGTAGTAGTTGGAGTTCAGCAGCAGGTGCTTGTGACCCAGTAGGAGGTGGATCAGTTGCAGGTGCGCAACCAGAAGGGCCAGCTTATACTTATGGTGGAGCAGGCGGATGTTTCCCCATTCCCTTGTCAGGTGCAGGGTGTACTTTTCCTGCTGCGGGTGTAACACTTCCAGCTTTGGGTGATGCCGCTTATGAAGCAACAGGTATTTGTGTAACCAGCTGTAGTTCTAGTATAATTAGAGATACAAATGGTTCCGCAACTTGGGTAGATGACAATTCTCCTACACCAGGTGAGGACAATGATTTGCCATCTGGTAATGTATCTGCTACTGCTACAAATGGGGTAGACCCTGCGGTAAGTACAGCTGTTTCTAATTATAACATTTATCATCACGAAGACGATGCTTTTGTTGATATGTTGCAAGTGTCTGCTTGTGGTGACCCTATTACGCTTACCATTACGACTGAAATACCCAACTGGGTTGGTATTTATGCTGGTGGTGAACCAATGACGGGTAATTTGGCAGATCCGGCAGACAGTGGAAATGATGAAAATATGGTTGCAGCAGTAAATGGTGAGTGGGATGGTTCAGTTGCTGTAGGTGCTGCTACTGCTACTTGGGGTAACCCTACAGTAACACCAGATGCTGCGACTGGTATTACAACTATTATTCAAACAGTGACTTTGACAGGAGCTGTTGGAGGAGAGACATTGCCAGTGACACTTTATACCCAAGAGAATTATACGGCTACAGGTGCAGAGTGTACCTATGAATACACAGTTAATGTTGCTGTAACTGCTTGTTCTGCTTGTGAATTTGCAGGAACAGTTGCTTTTACTGAGGCTTGTGGTGTGTTTGATATAGATATTACAGGAATTACAGCTACTGATCCTGTAGGAACAACTTATACGGTTGAATATTCTACTGATGGTGGAATGACTTGGAACACTTTGGCAACAGGAGTAGACAATACTACCACTGCTCAAAAT
>JAHDIA010000642.1 GCA_020631035.1 Chitinophagales bacterium
AAAAAATGAGTTGCCAAATAATCATTTGCAAGTACTATTGCCAAAATAAGTTTGTTGCTTTGACTTTTCATTAGAAAATGTGAGGGGAAATCCTCTGTATTATTTGGCTTTATATCTTTAGCTATGTGCCAAATTTTACGAACAGTTTCTAACTGATACTTTTCTAAGTTTAATTCTTTGAATAGTTTGTCTCTATTTTTTTTAGCAACTTCTAATGGGAGCTCCAATGTCATTCTAGAAGGAATGAGGTCATAATGGTGTACAAAAAACAACTCTAACTCTAGGTCCCCATAGGGATCGTAACACTTTTTTAAATCCTTCATTTTTGTTTTTTTAGTCCGTTTCTTATTGCTTTTTTTGAAATATCAATTTGCATACTTTCGGACAATTATATAAACTGCTCCTATTTAATTCATTTTTTAATAAAACAGTTCCCAATATCAAGTACAAGATTAAGTACACTTAATCTTGTACTTGCACTTTTTATCCCAATAATTTTTCCTCTTTTACAAAAGGTTGTTTGTACATACGTTTGCCAGTTGCTTTAAACAGGGCATTGGCAATAGCACCTCCAGCAGGTGGCAGAGAAGGCTCTCCAAGTCCAGTAGGATCTATATTGCTTTTAATAAAATGAACAGATATTTTTGGTGCTTCTATGTTTCTGATTAAGCGGTAGCGATCAAAATTACTTGCCGAAGGTACGCCATTTTCAAAAGAAAAATCACCGTACATAGCATGTCCAATACCATCAATGATACCACCTTCAATTTGATTGACTGCACCTTCTGGATTGACAACGATGCCACAGTCAACGGCACAAGTGACTTCTGTGACAATAGGAACTCCCTCTCGTATTTCTACATTGGCGATTTCTGTTACATGGGTATTGTGAGAATAATAGGCACTGATACCTTGATAGACATTATTGCCCATTTTACCCCAATTGGCTTTTTCGGTTGCCAAACGGATACATGCTTGCATACGTTCAGGAGAGTATTCTATTTTCTCATCTATGGAAGCGGGACCCTTTGCTTGTTCGAGTAATTCCATTCGTAGTTCTACTTCATCTTTACCCAACATTTGCGCCATTTCATCAAAGAAACTTTGTTCGGCATAAGCCAGAAAATTGGTATAGGGCGCACGCCAAGCTCCTGTGGTGATATTACTGTCGTGTTTTTGAGCAATTACTTGTAAGTTTGGAATGGCTCCTGCAGGGAAAAAATCGGCGATGGCATCAAACATATTTCTATTAATGGCTGCTTCGGTCAGACGATAGCCTGTTATTTTTCCATCTTTGATAGATGCTTGAATTTGGTATTTACTAGCAGGGCGATAAGTACCCGCAGTCATATCGTCTTCTCTACTAAAAGTAAGTTGAACAGGCGCTTTTGCCAAAGAAGATATTTCTGCTGCTTCATCACTAAAATCACCATAAAGACGGCGACCAAAACCACCACCCATACGAGTCATTCCTACCTCTATTTCTTTTTCGTCTCTTTCTAAAATGGTCGCAACTCTAGATCTTGCCCAAGCAGGTGTTTGTATGGGCCCATACATATCTACTTTTGCATCGGTTACCTCTGCAAAGAAGTTCATGGGTTCCAGGCAATTGTGCGGGAGGAAAGGTGCTTCATAAACTCTGGTTACCAATTGGTCTGCTTCTTTAAAAGCTTTGTCAACATCTCCATCATTTCTTAAGAACTCCGTTGTTTTTTTATTGAGTAAATCTGCAAGGGCAACATTATGGTCAGCAGTAGATTCTGCTTGTGAGTCTTGTTCATAAACAGGCTTGATTAACTTCTTTGCCTTAAACGCTTGCCAAGTAGATGAAGCCAAAACAGCTATTTTATCACCAAATTTTATGATGTCCTTTATGCCGTTGACCTTACGTGCTTCTGCGTCGTCAAACGAAATCAGTTTTTGACCAAAGGCAGGAGGACGGACTACTGCTGCATACAACATCCCTTCACGTTTGGTATCTAAGCCAAAGAGAGGTTGACCAGTAATGATTTTGTCTATGTCTACATTGCTTTTTCCTTGTCCAATGATTTTAAAGTCTTTGGGATCTTTTAATGGAACATCTTCTGGGACTTCCAACACTGCTGCAGCGGAAGCGACTTCGCCGTAGCCTATTTTCTTATCTTCAGGACCATAGATGATGCCATTCTCAGTACGGCAATCACCGGGGTCTACTTCCCATTGTTTGGCTGCCGCATTGATCAATAATTGACGTGCGGTAGCACCTGCTTTGCGGAGGCTTTCCCATCCGTGTCGAATAGATTGACTGCCACCTGCTACTTGTCGCTCAAATTTATCGGTATTTAATCCCGCTTGCTCCACAATCACATTACGCCAATCTATGTCCAACTCTTCGGCAACAATCATAGGCATAGACGTTTTGATGTTCTGACCAATTTCTGGGTTTTGAGAGAAAATGGTAACGACTCCTGTATCACCGATTTTTAAAAAGGCATTGAAGTCAAACCATTCTTTGGGCATATTCAGCACATGGGCAACAGGGCTTGCTTGTTTGCAGCTTGCCAGCCAGGAGAAACCAAGGACCATTCCGCCTCCTGTGGCTGCACTTAATTTGAAAAATTGTCTTCTTTTTATTTGGTTTGTTTGCATGAGTTTTATTTTTTATTCGGGCAACCACGTAGGGATTGCCCTTACATTTGGGCGTTGTTTCATTGGTTGGCCAAGAGATCACCTCTACAGTTTCGAGGCAGTTTTAACCGCTTTGTTGATTCTTAGATAGGTTCCACAGCGACAGATGTTTCCGTTCATGGCTGTTTGGATTTCTTCGTCCGATGGACTGGGATTCTTTTTAAGGAAAGCTGCTGCGGTCATCATTTGTCCTACTTGGCAATAGCCACATTGGGGCACATCATGTTCTTTCCAAGCTTTTTGTACAGGGTGGTCTCCTTTTTCTGATAATCCTTCTATGGTAGTTATTGCACCTTTTATAGAGCTGATTGGTCTGGTACAAGAGCGTACAGCTTCTCCATCAATATGTACTGTGCAAGCACCACATTGTCCAATACCACAACCATATTTGGTGCCAACTAGATTGAGGTGATCTCGCAATACCCAAAGTAGAGGTGTATCGTTGTCGGCTTCTACTGTTTGAGTTTGATTATTGATGTTAATGGTGTATTGTGCCATATTTTAGGTTTTTAGGAGTTTAGCTTTTTCTGTGTTGTGTACTCTTTTGTTGGGTGTTAGAAGTTAGGTCTTGGATGTTTTTTTTGAAACTGTTGATTATAAAATGGTATATCTAGTTTTCAATACCCAACATCCAATTTTGTGAATGTACAAGATAGGAACTTTTCAAGAGATATTTGCGGTTATTTTAGAATAAGTTTAACGTTTTCGTAAAATACAACAACATGGGTTTTTATCCTAAAAGACGTACATCGCTTTCTATTTCAACATTTAGATTGGTGACTGGCTTATTATTGGGTATAACTTATGCTTTTGTGTTTTATGTTTTGTTGCAATTGACTCGCGAAGCCTTTAATTTTATTTCCTTAGATCTTTCATTGAATGACGAGTTGATTTTACTTCCAGATGAAATCTTCTTTTTTAATTTTGTATTTGCCTTTATTGCGCTGATGCTAGGTCAAGCCATCTGTTTTACCTATTGGCTTGATCGCCCAAAGCGACATTTTAATCTTTCTTTTACTAGAAAACAAAGTGTTATTCATTACCAACGGATGTTTATTTGGGTTTTTCTTTCGTGGATTGGGAAATTGTTTTTGGTTTTGGCTTTGTTTTTTTATGCTTATCTTTTAGGGTTTTATGTGAATTATTGGTGGCTGCTTTTATTGATATTGATAGTTGTATTTTT